>JBNKOT010000351.1:0-2162 GCA_050294855.1 Draconibacterium sp.
CAAAATATATTGCAAAAAACAGTTTGCCCGAAAATCAACCAATTGAGGTAGAAGGGAAGATGTATGAAATGGCTGTTGTCGATTCGGCGATGGTTATGGTTGAGAAAGACGGAGACAAAATTCTGAATACCTATAAAATCGATTGGGCGTTGGGCGGACATAATGTTTCTTGTTTTCTAACTCTGATGGATAAAGGAAAACTTCAGAATATTCCGCTGGCATACGACCACAACACTAACACATGGTTTAATTACCCCGAGTCGGCGGTGCGCCATTTTGTTGAAGGCGTGGCCGAGGACGAAGCGTTACCATGGAAAGATGCGATGTACACTTTTAATACCGGTTGTTATAGTTGTCACATCAGCCAATTAAGCACCAATTTCGATTTGAAAAACGAAACTTACCATACCACCTGGAAAGAAGCGGGGATTAACTGCGAAACTTGTCATGGCCCTTCGGGAGAACACATTGAAATTTTTAAAAACTGGAAAGAAGGCGATAAAATTCCAAAAGGTATTGGATTAATTGTAACGTCTACATTTACGCAAGAACAACATAATGCATCGTGCTCACCTTGTCATGCTAAAATGAATCCCATCACACCGAGTTACATGCCAGGAGAAAAATATTTCGACAACTACAATGTTACCACGCTCGAAGACCGTGATTTTTTTGCAGATGGACGTGATCTGGGAGAAAATTATACTTTAACAGGCTGGATGATGAACAAGTGTGTGCAGGAAAGCGAAATGCATTGTGTAACTTGTCATACATCAAGCGGGCGCAACAGGAACAGCGACAATCCAAATCGTGCTTGCGCTTCGTGTCACAAAGAGAAAACCGATAATCCGGAAATGCATACTATGCACAAAGCCGAAGACGGATTAAGCTGTTTAAGTTGCCATATGCCAAAACGAGAATTTGTGGGACGTTTTTTAAGAAGCGACCATTCTTTCCGCCCTCCAATGCCCGAGGCAACGATTCGTTTTGGTTCGCCAAATGCCTGCAATCAGTGTCATGCCAATAAATCGGCCGAGTGGGCAAACGAGATTGTAAAAAAGCGCAAACATGGTAATTATCAGGATGAAACCTTAAGGTGGGCACAACTTATTCAGGAAGCCCGCGATAACAACTGGAAAAACATCGATAAAATTTATGCAACCATAAATTCGGGAAAACCGAACGAAGTGGTTACTACTTCGTTAATCCGTTTGTTGGCGAACTGTAATCTAGAATCGAAATATGAGGTCTTTAGAGACGCTTTGCATTCAGAGTCGGAATTAGTACGCTCGGCAGCAGCCATCGGTTTATCGGGAGATACCGGCGAAGAAACTAAAAACGCCTTATTAAAAGCTTGTCGGGATGAGATTCGATTGGTACGAATACAGGCGGTAAATTCGATATTGTTGATTGACCCAGGTAGGTTTACACCTGAGCAACAAAAGATTATTGATAGTGCCGAAAAAGAATATGTAACATCAATGACTTCGCGACTCGACAACTGGAGTAATCATTACAATCTTGGTATTTATTATCAGAATAAGGGGGAAGCAAATGAAGCCTTAAATTCATACGAAACTGCAGCTCGTTTATATCCCGAATCGATTATGCCGCTCATAAATAGCAGTGTGCTTTACTCGTACATTGGCAATCGGGCAAAAGCAGAAGAGAATTTGAAAAGGGTGCTGGAAATGGATCAGGAAAACGAAGCTGCCAATTTAAATCTGGGTTTACTGCTTGCAGAACAGGGCAGACTGGAAGAAGCTGAGAATGCACTAAGAGCGGTGTTAAAAACCAATCCGGTATCAGCCGTAGCTGCTAAAAATCTAAGTGTTATTGTTGCACCTAAAAATATTGATGAGGCGCTTGCATTTGCCGAAATTGCTGCAAATGCAGTACCCGAGAATCCGGAATATGCCTACACACTCGCGTATTACCAAATTGAAAGCGGAAGGAAAAACGAGGCCATCGTAACATTGAAAAAAATCATTAAGATGAATCCTGCATATTTAAATGCAATAAGTTTTTTAGCCGAAGTTTATTTGCGTGACGGAAAAGAACAAGAAGCGATTCAGCTTTTTATAAATGCTTTGAATGTGGAAGGAATTTCGGATCAGGACAAACAGGGAATTCAACAAGCAATTTCTTCTTTACAACAAAGC
>JBNKOT010000352.1:0-6984 GCA_050294855.1 Draconibacterium sp.
AAAATGTACTGTTCGATAAAATCCGAGGCTTTCATTTTGAGATGTTTGGCCAGCCTTTCAATGTCTTTGTCGATTAGCCGCGGACCAATTGTTTTGCAACAGTTGGCACAATTTAAACAATCGAATTCGGCAAAAGCTTCATAATGTAATTGGTGAACAAAATTGTCGAGGTTTTTAGGTTTTTTCTTTTTGAGTTTTTTTACAAACGAAGCCGTTTCCTGCCATGTTTTATCGGTGAGCAGTTTTAATTCTTCGGGCGATTTGTATGCTGTTTTTTTCATTTTTTATTGGTTGCAGGGTGCAAGATACAGATTACAGGTTTTAAATCGGCACACAAAATTCATTCGATGAACTTGAAGTAATCGGATGAACTGTCTACTGTGCCTGCAACTTTCTTCAACTTCTACTTTCGATGCACTTCAATAACCGTATCTTTTTCGTTGTTGATTGCTTTTCGTTTTAGCTGGGCTAAAAATAAACCGGCAACCACAACAAAAATTCCGATCACTTTTTGCAAGCCCAATTCCTCGTTCAATATAATAAATGAAAAGATGGCGACAAAAACCGGGATCAGATTTATAAAGGTATTCGATCGGGTAACACCAATCTGGCGAATACTTTCGGTGAAAAATACAAAGGCCAGTGTGGAGGAAAAAACAGCAAGTAATATAATGGCGCGAAATGCTTGCGGATGAAATGGTGTGGAGATAAAATGATTAAAATCGACCACCAACCAAATGGGTAGAAAAAGGACAATTCCGATGAGATTTTGGTAGGCAATTATCGACAATGTATTGTAGCGCGAAGCCAAATTCTTTAACACAATCGAATAAGCGATGGCCGCAAAAACTGCCATAAACTCGAGGCCAACTCCCAAGGGAGATGCATCAAGCTGAAAAGCTCCGTTTAAAACCACCAGTCCAACCCCGATAAACGAAAACAATAATCCGGCAATGTTCATCCATTTTACTTTTTCTTTGTGAAAGTACCAGGCGGCGAGTGGAGTAAACAGTGGAATAGTGGCAACAATTACCGCCGCCACAGTAGGCGAAACATATATTAAACCATAACTTTCGCTAAGAAAATAAATAAAAGGCTCAAAAAAAGCCATCAAAACAAAAAGTCGAAAATCTTTCCAGGTAGGTTTTTGCAAGCGTTTTAAAAGTGCCGCAATTATCGTAATTAGCAATGCAGCAATACTCAACCTAAAAATTACGACAGTCAGCGGATTGTATCCTAAAAATGCGATTTTAAACCAAACAAAAGAGAAGCTCCAAAAAAATGCCGCACCTAAAGCCGTACCAATTGCCAAGTAGTCTTTGTTCTTCATTCATTAAAATTGAAGCGACAAAATTAACTTTATGCATTAATAAATACCCGTAATTTGAAATAAAAATGTGATATTTGTTTCTTACGCAAGAAGTGTTTAAATCAAGAATAATTAACCTAAATCGAGAAAAATGAGAGGTAAAAAAATTAGTATCAAAATTTTATTTTTAGCAGCAGTTGCGGCCTTTTTATTGCAAGGATTAAATTCGTGCGAAAAAGCGCCAAAGGAAAAAGTAATTGGATTACAACTGTGGTCGGTGAAAGACGATATGCAGAAAGATGCTCCAGCAACCATTGCCGCAGTTGGCGAAATGGGCTACAAATTTGTGGAAACAGCCAGTTATGCCGACGGCAAAGTTTATGGAATGGACCCAGTTGCATTTAAAGAACTATGCGAAAGCAATGGACTCAAATTTTGGGGTGCACACACCGGGCAGGATGTTCCAAGCGATGAAACCTGGGACGAAACTATGAAATGGTGGGATGTTTGTATTGCAGCACATAAAAGTGCCGGAGTAAAATGGATTGTTCAACCCTGGATGGGCGGAAGCGGTTACGAAAGTTTGGAAGGCTTAAAAAAATATTGCGAATATTTTAATGCAGTTGGAGAAAAATGCGATGCTGCCGGTATTCGTTTTGGTTACCATAATCACGATCAGGAATTTACAAAAGAATTGGAAGGTAAACCCGTTTACGACTGGATGCTGGAATTAACAGATCCTGAAAAAGTGATGTTCGAAATGGATTTGTATTGGATCGCTCATGGAGGAAAAAATTCTGTTGATTATTTCGCAAAATACCCCGGGCGTTTCGAATTGTGGCATATTAAAGACAAAGAAGAAGTGGGCGCCAGTGGTAAGATGGACTTTGCCGCCATTTTTGCAAAAAGAAAAGCGGCCGGTGCACAGTATGGAATTGTTGAAGTTGAAGAGTACAATTTTTCGCCACTCGAAAGCTGCAAAAAAAGTATCGAATTTTTACAAGCTGCTGAATATGTAAATTTATAGCAGGCTTATATTCCAAAAGAAAAGCGGGAATTTTATTCGATGAATAGATTCCCGCTTTTTTTATGCTGAAAAGTTTTTTGTTTAAAATTTCCCAAGCTTAAATGTCATTCCGTAATTAAAACCTCGTAATGCATCTTTACTGGTATTCATTAAATCGATATCGGAAGTATGCCGGTAGCTGGCGGTAAGTGCAATTCGAAAAAACCGGGCCAGGTTAAACTCCACATCAACGGCTGGCTCGATCACAAAAAATACATCGGTGCCAAAATCCTCGAACTGTGGACTATTGTATTCCCAATAATCCCAACCATAGTTTTCAAAAATCGAAACGCCGCCCATTCCAATTAATATCGGAAAAGAAACGTGTACTGGAGATTTGCCGGCAATTATTGGTTCAAAAAAGATTCCGCCGTAACCTCCGGCAAGCGAATATTCAGGAATATTAGAGGATGAATGATATTCGAGATTGTTTACAAATCCGTATCCACCCAAGCCAATTGCCAGACTGTGGTCGAAAATAAATGCGGCGCGAGCTCCGGTTACAATTGCATCGCGTCCGCCAATTTCTGAATAACCCATGGTAAATGCACCGTAAGCTCCGTTGCTTCTGTTTTTCGAAAATATGGTTTGTATTTCGTCGTTACGATAATCGTCTTGTGCCTGAACAAATGTTCCGACTAAAAGTAATGAGAGTACAATTGCTAATTTTTTCATGATAATAAGTTGTTATGTTTCTGTTTTTTGATTGTTTTTAAAATAAATACTTCACCGTAAAACCAACATCGAAAAGTTGAACGCTGAAAAATTCTTGCCCAAAAAAATCAAAATAAGGTTTTACTTCGAGCCCCAACGAAACCGGAGCTTTATAGAATAAATATTCAAGACCTGCCAGTCCGTCTATACCTGCCAGCCCGGCTGTTTTTGTCGAGTGCCACTGCGAATTCTCGTTGTAATGCAAAACATCCCATCTTTCGTAACCAATGTGCACACCGGCGCCATAAACAAATACCAGCTGATCGGTAAAATCGAACAAGTCGTACTGATGGAATTCCTTTAAAACATGAGCCTGAATTCCGCGGTCGCGGGTGCTGAGTAAAAATCGGTATGAATTTAAATCATTGGCGAAAATACGATATTCGAAACCCGGCGACAATCCTAAACGAACTCCGGCTGCTTGTTTGAATTCTTGTGCCTGAGTGCAAAATCCGACTGTGGCAAAAAAGATTAGTAATAAAAATTGTTTCATCGTTCCAGGTTTAAGTGAAAAAGTTGTTAGTTATTGTGAATTAACTTGCCCGAGCCCGAAATATGACTTTCAATCGATGGATTTCCATAATAGAAAATGGTTCCGCTGCCCGAAATTTTTGCGAAAAGGTTTTGCTCCACATTCACCCACATATCTCCTGACCCCGAAATTTTTGCTTCGCAATTCCTTAATGCAAGATCGTAGGCGTCGATTTTTCCAGATCCGCTGATATCAAAATCGGCGTTGCTGGCAACACCGGCAAGTTCAAGTTTTCCCGACCCGGATACCGATGCATCAACTTTTTCTACATCGATGGCAGTCGAAATATATCCCGACCCCGAAATATTAATATCAAGGTTGTCGGAATAAAAATAATCGGTGGTGATTACACCCGAACCACTGAGATTTAATCCTTCCAACTGAGGCGTGGTAATAAACACTTCCATCGGTAAACTGTTTTTAATGTTGTGAATCCCTCTGATGTCGATATTTAGTGTATTACCCGAAACGTAGGTTTCGATGTAAGGAATAATGTTTTGTTCTGCGCTGACTACCACTTCGAATTCGTCGCCATTTGTGATGTGAACATCGAAGTCTCCCGATGATTTAACTTTTTTAAAATTGTTGGTAATTCTACCATCCGTTGCATTCACTCCATTTCCACGAATGGTAAAATTGTCGATGCAACTCGTTGTTGCAAAAAGCAGGATTGTTGCTCCCAAAAATAGTTGTTTAATTGTTTTCATGACTCAAAATTATTTTGTTTTGTTTGTTTAATTTTCAAGTGGCTTAATCCTGAAAATTTTAGTTTCTGTTTTCTACATTTTTATTTGACAGGGGTTTTTTGAAAGGGTTGCAAAAATGATGCAAAAAAAATGTTTTTAGTTCGAAAAAATATTTATTTCACCCGAATTTGCTCTAATGTTTAGCTTTGTATTTGTTGCTTTTGCACCGAAATAACCGACCATCTCAACAGTTTTTTCTTTTTCGTCAATCGTTTTTTCTACTTCAATTTTTAATTTGTTACTAAACCCGAGATCCGATTTTGTGTGTGTGATTTCAAAATTGAATTTCGAAGTTTCGTCGAAATGAAGATTAATATCGGTCGATTTCGCTTCGATATAAATGCTACTAAAATCGGCAGCTGTTTTGTCGATATCCAAATCGCCGTAATCTACTTTTAGATTGATACGATCGGTTAATTCGTTTATTCTGAAATTGGAAAAACTCCCGCTGGCTTCTAAACGGTCGATTGTTCGTATTCTGAAATTGTCGCGACGCGATTCGGCATCCAGTTCTTTAATTTCCGGAATTTCGAATTTGGTAGATTTACTTTTTATCCGAAGCGATTCGGCCTGTTTAATATAGATTTCGCTAAAATTACAATCTAAATTTCCGGTGTTGATGGAGTTAATGGTAGCTTCGGCAAAATTCAAAGTCAGCTCAAGTTTTCCTTCAAAATCGTGCGATTTTAAATTGCCGTTCGAGAGATTCAGTTCAACATCACCACGATAATCGCCAATAAAAATATCGCCAAATTTATTGTCCACTTTCAGTTCGTTGTTTTCGGGCAACCAAACCGTGTAATCAATTTGCATGTTCCCATCCGATTGTAGTATGGTCTCTTTAAATTTTAAAATCTCTTTACCCAATCCACTCATGTTTTGATCGACAATTGTTTTAACAATTAAAAAATGTTGGTTGTGTGTAAAATCAAATTTTATGGCATCGATTGCTTTTTCGAGTTTCGACAATTTTTTCTCTTCCACCCGAATCTGAATTTCGATTACCACCGAATCTTTGTCCCAGGTATTCAGTTCTATTTTGCCGTATTTATTCGAAATTTCAATTTGTGTTTCCGACGAAACATAAAATTGTTTCTGAATTTCTTTTGTTTCGGTAAACTGCGCATTGGCGATCGATGGGAAAAGCCAAAGCCCCAAAACAAAAAATAATATTAATTTGAATGCGCTCATATTGTTATTCCTTTCTAACATTTAATTTGTTCCAACACATCGTCGACTAATTTTAAGCGGAAACGGTTATTTTCGATCATCGCTTCAATTACTACTTTGTTCGATACGTTATCTCTTAAATCGGTTTTTAAAATCTGGTACATACTTTCCAATTCATTCAGGTCGTTTTCTACCTCTTCTTTTAATTCAGGGAAAGTGTAATAGCATTTTCTGATTTCTTTTAATCTCGAGTCAACCTGATGTGCATAAAATGCTTCTGCTTCCATTAATTCCTTGATTTCGGGATCGGTGTTGTTATCTGCAAATTTTAGCTTGGAAAAAATATTGGTTTGAAAAACAACGGCAGAGACAACAATTGCTATGGTAATTACAGCCGCAATCCGAACAAAGTATTTCCGAAGAACAACCAACTTTGTTTTTTTCTTTTGTGCCACAATATTTTCCCAAACCTCCGGCGATGGCTCGCGGAAATCAAAATCATCGCGGTTATTTTTTATAAAATCTTCTAAACGATCAGTATTCATCTTATTAATTTTAAACTTTAATGGGATTAAGATGGAACTCACAAGAATTTTTAATCTTGTTTTGCAAATTATTTACGACTAATAAATTACTTGTTGGTTTCATAACGTCCTGTTTTAGTATTATTTAAGGTTTCAATAACACGCCGTTTGGCGCGCATAAACTGGCTTTTCGAAGTCGATTCGGTGATGCCCATTATTTGCGCAATTTCGGCATGATCGTATCCTTCGAGCAAATAGAGCGAAAAAACCATGCGGCCTCCTTTTGGAAGTTCTTCCATTGCTTTTGTTACGTTTGCAACGGTAAATTCAACTTCGTGTTCCTCCGTTTCTTGCGGAAGATGGCCTTCGTATATTTCTTCGCAGTACGTTAAATCCACCTTCTTTTTATTGATTGCATTAATACAAGTATTCACAACAATTCTTTTTAACCAGGCCCCAAAATTCGATTCGTAGCGAAAAGTATCCAATTTCAGAAAAGCCTGCGTGAAAGCTTCCTGTAACATGTCTTCTGCGTCTTCCCGATTATTCATTATTCGGTAGCCAACATTGTACATGGCTTTCGAGTACAACTGGTAGAGCTCATACCGCGCGCTGTCGTCGCCAGTTTTACAGGCTTCGATGATACTTTTATGGATGTGCTCTTTCTTTCCCAATTTGTTTGTTTTCGTTGTTAATGACAAGCAAAAATTCGAAGGGTTGCAATTTGAAGGTTAATTCAATGGGGTTATTATTTTTTCGATTTCTTTTTCAGAATAATCAGGAACTGCACCGTTTTGAGAAGCCACAAAAGCTCCTGTTGCATTTGCAATTTCCAAAGCTTTTTGTGGATGGATGCTTTTTGACAGACTGCCGACCAAACTGGCCAGAAATGAGTCGCCGGCCCCGACTGTGTCGGCCGGAAT
>JBNKOT010000353.1:0-5589 GCA_050294855.1 Draconibacterium sp.
GAAACAGGTTATTAAATACAATAAACGATATTATAGAAATTTCAAAAATTGAAGCGGGTCAAAGTCCCGTGCATTTTTCGGAATGTGATTTAAATGAAATAATGAAAACCCAGTTTTTGTTTTTTAAAACGGAAGCCGAAAAAGCCGGAATTTCTTTGTTTCTGAGAAACAAAACGGAAGATGCTTTAATGATTAAAACCGATAAAAATAAACTGGATTCGGTATTAACAAATCTCATAAAAAATGCAATAAAATTTACGAAACAGGGAAGCATTGAATTTGCTTACGAGATCAAAAATAATGATATTAACTTTTATATAAAAGACAGCGGAGTTGGTATTCCTCCCGATCGGCTACAAGGAATTTTCAACCGGTTCGAACAGGCTGAACAGCGGATTTCGCGTGGTTACGAAGGTTCAGGATTGGGCCTCTCCATTGCCAAATCTTACACCAAAATGCTGGGGGGAAAGATTAGTGTTGAATCGGAAATAAATAAAGGGAGTAAATTTTATTTCTCAATAAAATACAATCCCGTTTCTACCTCGTATAAAACCGAAGATCCGGGCAAGTTATCGGTCGAAAATAAAAACGAATTATTACAAAAAACAATTCTGGTTGTGGAAGACGACGAAGCAAGTTTTGGATTTCTAAAAATCATTCTTGCAAAAGCAAAACACAAGGTAATTTGGGCGTCGAACGGTAAAGAAGCAATTGAAATTTGCAAAGATAATCAGGAAATAGATTTGATCTTAATGGATCTGAAAATGCCTATAATGGATGGAACAGAAGCAACCCGGCAAATTCGAGAATTTGATAAAAACATCGTTATTATTGCACAAACTGCTTTTGCACTGGAAGGCGACAAGGATAAAGCAATAGAAGCCGGTTGTAACGACTATATTTCGAAACCTATTAAACAGAAAGATTTACTGAGTTTAATCGAAAAATATTTCAAAATGCAGGAGGCATGAAAAACCAGAACAAAACCAGGGAAGAACTTATAGAAGAACTGGAGAAATTAAAACTCGAAAATAATTCGTTAAAGGAATTATACGAAAAAGATCAAACGGAACTCAAGTCGGCAGTAGAAAAGCTTCGAGCATCGCAACAATTACTCGAAGGTATAATCAACAGCATATCTGTTCGTGTTTTCTGGAAAAACAAGGATCTTGTTTACCTGGGTTGTAACTTAGTATTTGCGCAGGATGCAGGATTTTCAGACCCAAAGGATCTTATTGGGAAAGATGATTTTCAGATGGGATGGCGCGATCAGGCAGAATTATATCGCAGCGGAGACCGCCAGGTAATGGAGAGTGGCATTCCCATACTGCTCAACGAAGAACCACAAACAACTCCGGAAGGGAAAACCATCATACTTCTTACCAACAAAATACCACTAAAAAACGCTAAGGGTGAGATTTATGGAATTCTTGGAACTTCAATGAACGTTACCGAACGGACGGCGGCGGTGCAGCAAATCAAACTTAAAAATGAAGAACTTCAAAAAATAAATGCCGAAAAAGACAAGTTTTTTTCGATTATTGCTCACGATCTGAAAAGTCCTTTCAACTCAATTCTTGGATTTAGTAACTTGCTTGTTGAACACATCAGGGAAAAAAATTTCGACGGAATTGAACAATTTGCCAATTACATTATCCAATCATCGAACCGGGCGATGGGCTTATTAATGAACCTGATGGAGTGGTCGAGATCGCAAACCGGTCGGATGAATTTTAATCCCGAACATTTTAACCTAGCAGACATTGCCACTGAAAATGTGTTGTTATTATCGGACAGTGCCAAACAAAAATCCATAACCGTTAAAAATACTTCCCCCACGAATATCCGTATTTATGCTGATAAAGCCATGATCGGGACAATTTTGAGAAACCTGATTTCAAATGCAATTAAATTTACAATGCCCGGCGGTAGAATTGTTTTATCTGCACACGAAAATCAAAACGAAGTAATTTTTTCGGTAAGTGATACTGGTGTAGGAATACCAAAAGACTCAATGGACAAATTATTCAGACTCGATAAAAATTATTCTACTTCGGGGACCCAAAATGAGCGGGGAACAGGACTAGGTTTGATTCTTTGCCGGGAATTTGTTGAAAAACACGAGGGTAAAATCTGGGTGGAAAGTCAAGAACGGAAAGGATCATCTTTTTATTTTTCAATACCAAATCGTGCTGGAACATCAGAATAAGCAGAGTTCGTATTTATGGAAAGCAAAACTTGATTTTTCACTTTTCATAACATTCGATCTGCTGATTTTTTTACATTTAATTGTGCGTTTCAACCCAATTTAGCTTTCAGAAAACAATCTCATTTTATCGTATAAATCGTCTTTACACTTTGCCAGATTTTGTTTTTCTAATCTTGCAAGAATGACCTTATCATTCTTATTAAGAACGATTTAAAATTAAGGATCCGGAAATTTTATTGCTGAACATATCATTTTTTTTTTGTAAGTTAAAGGTGCTTAACTATAGCACAATTTCCAGATTAGGATTCTAAATCTGTAACACGATAAATATTCATTTCAAACATTTACCATTATGGATTCGCAGGAACAAATCAATGTATTGGCCGAAACAATGAATGATGGGGATAAAGAAAAAGCTGTAAAACTGCTCGTGGATTGGGCTGAAAAAAACGGTTTTAAAGAAATTATTTTTACGGTATTGGAGCCTTTGCTTATCAAATTAGGAAAACTTTGGATGCAAGGAAAACTCTCGTTGGCGCAAGGATATTTAAGTGGAAAAGTTGCCGAAGAATTCTATTTAATTGCTTCGCAAAGCGAAGAGTTTTTAATTTCTAAAGCTGAAGTAAAAGGAACCATTCTTTTGGGAAATATCGAAGACGATTTTCACCCTTTGGGCAGGCGGCTTGTAAATATTTTTTCAAAAGCCTCGGGTTGGAACACCATTGATTTGGGGAATGATATTCCTGCCGAAAATTTTATCGAAAGTGCAGTTAAAAATAATGCAGATATTATTGCGGTTTCCGCTATGATGTTTTCTACCGCAAAAAATATCGAAAAAATCAGGAAAGAACTTGACCGGCAATCGCTGTCTGATAGAATAAAATTAGCAGTGGGCGGGGCTGTATTTAGACTAAGGCCGGAGCTGGTTGCAGATGTTGGTGGCGATGGAACTGCTGACAATGCAATAGATGCACCAGCTCTGTTTGAATCACTTATTAAAAAGTGAATTTATTTTTCAGAAAATACATTTTCTAATTTCAGATATTATGAATAGTTTGGAAAGAGTAATGGCAACAATCCCTGGTATCGAAACCGATTACCAACCATTTTCTCTGCTGCTTTCGTTATACGGAGCCAGCTTGTTAAAAACCGATACCATTGAATATTATCGAAATCCCGCTCTTTGGTTCGAAGGACAAAAAGCGATAGTCGATACTTTTGATCCGGATATATTACTTACGCCTTTCTCGTTTCCAATTGAAGCTGAGGCATTTGGATGCGAATTAGTATTCTTGAATAAATACGCTCCAAATACAAAAAAACCAATTATTACCGATTTATCTCAAATAAAAGATTTACCAACTCCCGATTTTAAAAATTCGTTGCCTATTCATTTTTTACTAAAAGGAATGAATTTAATGGCCGAAAATTATGGAAAAACAAAAGCTATTGGATCGCCTGTTCATGCGCCTTCCGATATTCCTGCTTTGCTTATGGGAATAGAAATGTGGATTGACACCCTGCTTTTCCATCATGACAAAGTGAAAGAAATAATGGAAAAAACCATTGAGCAGTTTGTTCGACTAGGGAATGAGTTTATAGATAGAGGTACCACTTTTTTGATTGTGCCGGTTAATTTCACAACCGCAATGATTATTACCGATAGAATATTCGAAATGTTGCTTCCCTATCTCGAAAAGGCTTTTAGTCAGATTAAAGGGCCAATTGTAATTCACAACGGAGGAAGTAAATTAATGCCTTTTATTGGCCGGTTTGCAAAACTCCCCAATGTAATTGCATTTGTTTTAGAACCAAGCGAAAGTTTTGTTGAAGCCCGAAGTATTATTGGAGATAAGATGGTTTTAATGGGGAATTTAGATGGCCCAAATTTCGTGAAATTAAACAACGAAAAAGCAAAAGAAAAAACGCTTCAAATTTTAAACGACCGCAAAAACGACAAACATTTCATTTTTGCCACCTCCAATGCCGACATTCCATACGAAACTTCGGTGGAGACAATTCAAACAGTAGTTGATACAATACGTAATTTTAAAAAATATAAGTGAGGAAGATGGACTTCAGTCCATAAAAAGTTATAGCAATAAAATGAAAATGGATTCAAACATAGTAATCATTGCCTGTAGTATTTTTAAATATGAACTGGAGCATTTGGTTGAAGCGGGTAAAATTAACATCCCCATTGTTTACCTGAACTCCATGCTCCACATGTACCCAAAGCAATTACAAACACTTTTAGATGCTAAAATTGAAGAATATAAAAATTTCAGAATAATTCTGATGTATGGCGATTGCCATGCCAGAATGATGGATTACGAAGAAAATAAAAATATTGTAAGAACCCCCGGAATTAACTGTTGCGAAATAATACTTGGCACTCAGCAATACAAAAAGATAAGAAGCGATGGCGCATTTATTCTGTTGCCCGAATGGGCCGATCGTTGGAAAGAAGCATTTATCGATTATCTGGGATTTAAAACGTCAAAAGCCATTAAACCTTTTATGAGTGAAATGCACAAAAAAATTGTTTATGTTGATACCGGACTTCAGGAAAAAAACAGCACGCTTTTTAATGAAATATCAGACTTTTTGGGTCTTCCTCTCGAAATTTATTCCAGTTCAATCAACGAATTGGAGAAAGTAATAAGCCGCTTAATCGAAGAGTCAGATTCATCAAAAATAAACACACATGGAAGATAAAGCCTTAACCCATTTATTTAACGACATATACACCAAGGTTCTTCAATTATCAGAAAATCCAAGTCAGTTTGCCGAATATTTAACGCTGCAAATTCGCGAATTAATCGGTACCCGTGTAGTTTTAATTACAGTAAAAACAGAAACCGGGCAAACCGAATTTTTGAATGTATTCCCTGAAAGAAAAAGCTCTTGGGCAAAGCAAAAAAACGTGATTAAATTAGCTGAACTTTCTACTCAGTATAAAACAGTTCAGTACTTAGACCGTGAAAAATGTGATGAGAATTGTTCCAAATTGCTGACAAATCTTGAAATTGAAAGAATAATTATTATTCCGCTAATCATCGGGAATAGTGAAATAGGTTCAATTTTACTGCTCGACATCATGGATGTTTTTGGTATTGAAGCGGTGGTTGATTTACTTGAAAGCCTTTCGGGTGTTTTCGCACTGGTTATCAGAAATGCTTATTTGTATTCCGAAATGGAAAATGAGGTTTTGCTAAGAACAGAAGAACTTAGAAAGCAGAATAAGGACCTAATACAAAACGAAGAAGAGCTACAATCGATAAATGAAGAGTACCAGGTAAAGAACGAAGAATTAAAAGATGCGGTAGATAGAACAGATAAAATAAATAAAGAGTTAACTGAGGCAATAAACAGGGCTG
>JBNKOT010000354.1:0-5433 GCA_050294855.1 Draconibacterium sp.
TTACCGGAAAAATCATTAGCGATTCGAACATACCGGTTCCTTTCGCCACCATCTTTGTGCAGGAAACAAAAGAAGGAACCATTTCGAATTCCAACGGCGATTTTAAAGTCCTGCTAAATCGGGGAACTTACCATTTAACCATCCGCTCGCTGGGATTTAACCAGCTTGAAAAAGAAGTGGTTTTAAACACCGACAGCCTTCATTTAACGATTCAGCTCGGCAGTCAGCCCTTTATCATTAAAGAAGTAAAAGTATTTCCGGGCAAAGAAGATCCGGCTTATTTTATTATGCGAAAAGCGATCGCTAAAGCGCCTTTTTATCGCGAAAAAATAAAACACTACGAAGCAGACTTGTACATAAAAAGCAACTTTTCGTTTACTAATATTCCGAAAATTTATCAAAATAAAATTGAGATTGATGGAAAAAAAATGAAACACTTTTTTAAGGAAAACGCAACGTATGTAATTGAGTCGCAGAATAAAATTACCTTCGACTATCCGAATATTTACGATCAGAAAGTTATCAGCAAAAAAAGCTCGCTTGTGGGGTTCGACGAGCCACCCGTTATGGGACTGATGACCGTTAGTTTTTACGAGGAGCGCCCCAATCAGGTAATTTCGCCACTGTCGTCATTGGCATTAAAACATTACAAATTTCAGTACGAAGGTTTTATTTCGGTTGGCACTTTCGATGTTTTTAAAATAAGAGTTACTCCAAAACGAAAAAGCGACGAACTTGTTACGGGCTATATTTATATTGTCGACAAATTGTGGTGCATCTACAACCTCGATTTCAGCTCAAGTTTCGAGTTTTTTAATTACCAGATAAAACAACAATTCGAGAATTTGGGTGACGAAAACTGGCTTCCGATTTCGCATAAAATCGATGGCAATATTTCGATGTTAGGATTAAAAGGAATTTTCTATTACGGCGCGGCGGTTAAATACAATACCATTGAAAACAATTATTTTTCGAACGAACAACTGATGGGTAAAATTGCCGAATCAAAAAACGACACCGTTCAAAGAAAAGAAAAAGGCGAAAAGGAAATTGCACTTCGAAAAGAGTTGGAACAACTCACTAAAAAAGAGGAATACACCAACCGCGATGTACAAAAGGTGGCGCGGCTTAACCGGAAAATTCTTAAGGAACAGTACAAAGACTCGAGCATTGTAGCAAGCAACAGCTACAACAATTACAACATCGACGATCAGAAAGATTCGCTAAACAACGATATTTTGTGGGATACCATGCGGGTAATTCCGCTTTCGGCAAACGAAATTGAAAGTTATGCAATTGCCGACTCCCTGCTGGCGCTCGAAGAAATGGAGACCGACACCATTAGCGGAGAAAAGAAAAACAAGAAAAAGTCGCTTTTGTCAAAAATTGCATTTGGTGACTACGATTTAGCCAAAGATTCGCTCATCAGATTAAGTTACGACGGTTTAATTTCTATTAAAAATTTCGATTTTAATACTGTCGACGGCTATAAATACAAACAAGAATTGCGTTGGCGGATTAATCCCGACTCTGCAAAATACATAAGCATTACGCCCATGCTGGGATACGCATTCAACCGCCAAGCCTTATTTGGATCGTTGTCAGGGCAGTTTCGAAATATTCTGGGCTACGGCAATTACTTTAATATCAGTATTGGAAAACAAAGTCGTGATTTTAAATCTGCGATTGGAATTCCTCCGACGCTGAACTCAATCAGTTCGTGGTTTTTCGCCCAAAACTACATGAAACTTTACGAAACACAATTTGTAGAACTTGGCGTTTCGCAGCGAGTAAAAAAACACTTCACTTTCTATACCAATATTGCATACAATAATTTTTCGCCACTTGAGAATAACACCAGCTATTTGCTGAGCAAAAACAAAAGGTATTCATCGAACATTCCTAAAGGGTTAAACGAAGAGAGTCCTGAAATTGCACAACAAAAAAGTTTTAGCTACGAACTTGGAATTAACTACAGAAAAAGACAACGCAAACCGTGGATGGAAGAATCGCCTTTTCTTTTTTTAGGCGATTTTTACACGCTTAATTTATCGTACAAACAAGGAGTAAAAAATGTATTTTCGTCGATTTCTGATTTTAGCCAAATCGATTTTAACTTTCATCAACAGGCAAATATTTCTCCCAGCACCGGAATCGATTGGCAAATAAATGCGGGTTATTTTTTCGAAAACGATCAAATGCATTTTTCACAGTTTCAACATTTCCGAACTGCTGACATACCCGTGTCGACAAGTCTCTTTGCTCAAACCTTTCAACTGATAAACGACTACGAATTCAGCACCAATCAAAGTTATCTGAATCTTGGAATTGAATTTAAATCGGAGTATTTATTGTTGCGCTATTTATCGTTTTTAAATAAACGAACCTGGAGCGAAAGTATACATCTTAATTACCTCACAACGCCCGGATTACAAAATTACTGGGAAGCCGGATACAGTTTAAACAGCCTGTTTTTTGTCGGAAACATTGGCGTGTTTACCGGTTTTAAAGCAGGTAATTTTGAAAGTGTTGCGGTAAAATTATCGTTCTCTGGATTCGATTAAGATGAATCCTCAAGCCAAATTCAAAAAAATATTCTGATTTTTCAAGCGAAGTTACAGCCAACATTCACTACTTTTTATTTGCCATCTCTTTAAAAAAAGATAAATTAGCAACTGCTTTTTTAAACTTAAAATACCTAACGTGAAGATCTTAAAAATCAAACTCCATTGGCAAATTCTTATCGCTTTAACACTCGCTGTTTTATTTGGATATTATTTACCACAAGGCGTAGAATATACTGCATGGATGGGCGATATATTTCTAACAGCCTTAAAAATGGTTATCGTCCCCTTAATTTTAAGTTCAATAATTTCGGGTGTTACCAGCATGGGAGGAGGCAAAAACCTGGGGCGACTAGGTGGTAAAACAATGCTCTATTATTTGTCGACCAGCACTTTTGCAATTTTAACCGGATTGCTTTTGGTAAACATTATTAAACCCGGCGTTGGAGTCGAAATGGGGTTTTCGGCAAATATTGATGGACTGGCAGAAAAAGCAGGCTCGATTAACGATATTCTAATGCGGATTGTTCCTTCCAACATTGTTCAATCTATGGCAAAAGGAGACATTTTACCGATCATATTTTTTGCAATCATTTTTGGTGTTTTTATTTCTTCAGTAAAAACAAAATACCGCGAATCTCTGACCACATTTTTTGAAGCCATTTTTGAAGTGATGATGAAAATGACCATGTTTATCATCAAATTTACGCCACTTGGCGTTTTTGGAATTGTTTCTCGCGAGGTTGCCCGAAATTCTGACCAACTGGCAAACATTGCCGGCAGCATGGCAATTTATATGCTTACAGTAGTTTTAGCACTGGGAATACATGCTTTTATTACACTTCCCTTAATCGTACGTTTTGTGGCAAAAGCAAAACCGTACAAGCATTTTAACAACATGGTCACCCCACTTTTAACTGCCTTTTCAACCGCATCGTCGAGTGCTACTTTACCACTTACCATGGAAGCCGTTGAACACAAAAGTGGAGTATCAAATAAAATCACCAGTTTTACCCTGCCGCTCGGAGCCACGGTTAACATGGACGGAACCGCTCTTTACGAATGTGTTGCAGCTATGTTTATTGCGCAGGTTTATGGTATCGATTTTAGTTTTATTCAACAATTATTAATTGTAGTTACCGCGCTTCTGGCATCGATAGGTGCCGCCGGAATTCCAATGGCCGGACTGGTAATGTTAACGGTAATTCTTTCTGCAGCCGGACTTCCGTTGGAAGGAATTGGTTTGATTTTGGCTGTTGATTTACCACTTGACATGGCACGAACTTCAATAAATGTTTGGAGCGACAGCTGCGGTGCTGTTACAGTGGCCCGATCGGAAAATGAAATAACGAATGTTGCCTTATAAATTTGGCAATGCTCTACAAAATATAGTTTTCGGTCTACAAAAACAGTAATTTGATCGATTTGATTTTTTCGACGAGTTTAGTTTACCGTTGGCAGAAATTCAGCTTTTTATAGCCATAAAACCCGTAATATTACAATTGTAATGCATTAGAATCAAAAATGAAGATCTTCAAATATCGAATAGTTAATCATTTCCTGTTTTGGATATTTATATTCGCTTTTTATACACTACCGTATATTTTTGCTTACGGTTTTATATTCAACGCATTTATAAATCTAATTTACATTCCGGTTGATATTTTAACCGTGTACTTTGTGATTGAGTTTCTGATTCCACAATTTCTGTTTAAGAAAAGAAAACTCTTTATTTTTATTCTTGGAGTGGCTTCGGCAATTGGAGTAAATATTTTACTAACTCAACTTATAAAATACAACATTCAACCTCACATTGGTTTTTGGGTGATTCGCAAACACGTTGTTTCCGAGATGTTTGGGCTCATGCTCAATAACTTTATGATTGTTGGAACAGCATCGGCACTAAAACTATTTAGTTACTCGCACAACATCCAGTTAACCAAATCGGAACTCGAACGAAAAACTGTTCAATCGGAACTCGGAATTTTAAGATCGCAGGTAAATCCTCATTTTCTTTTTAATGTTTTAAACAACATCGATGCTTTAATTTTTGAAGACAAGGAAAAAGCATCGAATGCGATTTTTTTATTATCGAAAATAATGCGTTACATGCTGCACGAATCTCCACACGAAGAGGTGCAGCTCGACAAAGAAATTGAATACATTAAAGATTATCTTGAATTGGCAAAACTGAGTTTTGAAGACCCCGCTTTTTTAGAATTCGAAACAATAGGAAGCACCGCCGGTAAAATGATTCCTCCATTACTTTTTATTCCGATTATTGAAAACGCGGTTAAACATTGTAATAAAAAATCAAAATTGCCGGGCATACAAATTCGCTTTACTGTAGGAAAAGAAAATATCGAACTGCAAACTTCAAATTATTTAAAACGTAACGACTTTAAATTACCCAATAAAAGTGCAGGAACGGGTTTAAAAAATGTGGAAAAACGTTTAAAACTTCTGCATGGAGAAGACTATATTTTTGACGTTAAAAAAGATATGGATAAATTTGATGTGTATATTAAAGTTCCATTTCATGAAAAGGATCAAATAAAATGAAAATGAATTGTATAGCTGTCGACGATGAAATTCTTGCACTCAAGAAAATTCAGCGTTTTGCAGAAAAAATTGATTATCTGAATTTGTTGGGCACTTTCGACAATGCTTTATCTACCTTTTCATTTTTACGCGAAAATAAAGTTGATCTAATTTTTCTCGACATTCAAATGGATGAGTTTACCGGCATTCAATTGCTCGAAACCATAAAAGATCCGCCACATGTAATTTTAACCACTGCCTACGACGAATATGCCTTAAAAGCCTACGAACTCGACGTTATCGATTATCTGTTAAAACCCATTCCTTT
>JBNKOT010000355.1:0-2035 GCA_050294855.1 Draconibacterium sp.
TGAAAAGATGTACCAGGAAATTCCAAAGGAAGAAGTAGAAGCAAAATTAGATCGCGTAGCGTATTTCTCACAACGCGTTATTTGTCAGAACAAAAAGAGCGAAGACGAACTGCTTGGTTTAATTGCTTGTTATTTCCCAAATTTGGTAAAAGACGATTATCAGGCAGGATTATAAATAATATTTAAACAGCGCAATTTTTTCATAGAAATATGAAATTTGAGCCTCCGCCAGAGGGTGGGGGCTCTTTGTTGTTATCTATTTTCATCAAAAGAAGTAAAAATGTTGCGTGTTGTTCATCCTGTTCGTAAACAGGATTTTTATTATGATGCTGAAATTGTGTCCGCTACCCAAGAATTTCAATATAAATTCTAATACTGAATACAACGTCCGACCGTAATTATTCAGCAAAAAATAAGACTATTAAATTTAGAAAGTTACTAAAACGATTAAACGTGAACCAGGAAAAAAAAATCAGTTGGCGAAATAAACGACTCTCATTGCATGTACTTTACTGGTTTTTTTATGTTCTGTTTTTTGGTTCAATATACGGGAAATACGGAAACGATTATCAATGGTATCTTTTAGAATCGTTGTGTATGCTGCCCTTTGTAATGCTCGCCACCTACACTACTATCTATCTGATTTTACCCTACTATTTAAAAAAAAGTAAACTCTTCATTTCCATTTCGGCAGTTATTTTAGTGTTGTTTATTTCAACTTTGGCCGAACGAATTTTGTTGCGACAAATAAATGGCCTGCCCATTACTTTCGACACACTTTTGTCGCTTTCGTACGTTTATTTATTGCTCGAAACCAATTTTATTGTTGCTACCGCAGTTGTCATTAAAATGGCAAAAAAGTGGCTGGCACAACAAGAGGAAAAACACGAGATGGAAAAACGAAACCTAAAAACCGAACTCAACCTGTTAAAAGCCCAGTTGCATCCGCATTTTTTGTTTAATACGATGAATAATTTATATGCTTTATCGATTGAAAAATCGGCAAAAACATCGGAAGGAATTGCAAAAATTTCGAATTTGTTACGTTCGGTTTTATATGAATGTAACGATTCGGAAATCGATTTGGAGAAAGAAATTCAATTGATCGAAAATTACATCGATCTCGAAAAAATGCGTTATGGAAGCCGCTTGAATCTTGAGTTTCAGGTGTCGGGCGTTGTAAAGAACAAGAAAATTGCGCCCATGTTATTGTTCACTTTTGTCGAAAATTGTTTTAAACATGGTAGCAGCAACGATCCCGGAAATCCGAAAATAAAAATTAACTTAAACGTTTCGGAAAAAGGAATTGTGTTTGTTGCCAAAAACAGTAAACCCAAAATACAAGAGAAAATAGCAGGCGGGAAAGATGGAGGTATTGGATTAAGCAACGTAAAAAAAAGACTCGAAATATTATACGATGGATTTTACGAATTAAAACTTCAGAACAAAAAAGATACTTTTAAGGTCTGTTTGTGCATTAAAAAATGAACCGGTATTTATACGATAATACATTTCGATTTCGCTTTTTCAGGCATTCGTTGTTTTTCCTGATTACAGTGTTAATGTTTACGCTCATTTTGTTGGTTCAGAACGACAGCGAAAGCTTTTTTCCAACACTTTGGATTACAACTTTAAATGCACTGTTCTTTTTCGGATATGCTTATATTACCATTTTTTTGCTGATTCCAGAGTTTCTATTCACACGAAAAATCATTTGGTTTATCTTGCTTTTTATCTTGATCGGAATCGCACTCTCTGCAATTAAATTGCTTGCTTCCGATCATATTTTTTATTCTTCGATTTCGCCTGAAAACATACAGCAAAAAGGCTTAATAGAACTGCGTTTTATTGTGGTAAATACAAAAGACATGACTTTTATTGTTGCACTCTTTTGTATCGCAAAATATGTAAAAGATTATATGTACGCCGAAAAGATCAGAGCAAAACTGGAAACTGAAAACAGAACCGCACAAGCTAAATTGATTCAATCTCAGTTCGATCCGCATTTTTTATTCAATACCATCAATAATTTATA
>JBNKOT010000356.1:0-4691 GCA_050294855.1 Draconibacterium sp.
CGGTTTCGAAGGGACACACATGAAAGAATTGTTTGCCAACGACGATGATCGCTTCAAAAAATATTCGTTAAAATTTGAAGATATTCTTGTCGATTTTTCAAAAAATATTGTTGACGATACCGTACGCGATTTGTTGGTTGAACTGGCCAAAGAATGTGGTTTAAAAGGAGCCATCAAAAGTTTCTTTTCGGGCGAAAAAATAAATGTTACCGAAGATCGTGCAGTGTTGCATGTTGCTTTGCGTAACCGAAGCAACACACCAATTATTGTCGATGGCAAAGATGTGATGCCCGAAATAAACGATGTGCTAAACCAGATGAAAGGGTTTACTGAAAAAGTAATTTCGGGAGACTGGAAAGGTTACACCGGCAAAAAAATAACCGACATTGTAAACATCGGAATTGGTGGTTCTGATCTTGGTCCGCTAATGGTAACCGAGGCTTTAACTCCATATAAAAATCATTTAAAATTACATTTTGTTTCGAATGTTGATGGAACACACATTGCTGAAACGCTCAAAAAAGTTAATCCGGAAACAACACTTTTTATTGTTGCTTCTAAAACTTTTACCACCCAGGAAACTATGACCAATGCCAACTCGGCAAAAGACTGGTTTTTGGAATCGGCAAAAGATGTGGCATTTGTTGCGAAACATTTTGCAGCAGTTTCTACCAATGCAAATGCAGTTGCTGCATTTGGAATCGACACAAAAAATATGTTCCGTTTTTGGGATTGGGTTGGTGGCCGTTATTCATTGTGGTCGGCAATTGGCCTTTCAATTGCTCTCGGAATTGGATACGATAATTACATCGAATTGCTCGAAGGTGCGCACGCGATGGACAAACATTTTTCTGAAGCAGAATTTGATTTTAATATTCCGGTAATTCTTGCATTAATCGGTATTTGGTACAACAATTTTTATGGTGCCGAAAGTGAGGCCATTTTACCTTACGACCAATACATGCACCGTTTTTCGGCCTACTTCCAACAAGGAAATATGGAAAGCAACGGAAAATGTGTCGACAGAAACGGCGAACAGGTTGATTACCAAACCGGGCCAATTATTTGGGGCGAGCCGGGAACAAACGGACAACACGCTTTTTACCAGTTAATCCACCAGGGAACAAAATTAATTCCCTGCGATTTTATTGCATCGGCAATTAATCATAACCAGTTGGGCGATCATCATCCAAAATTGCTGGCTAACTTTTTTGCTCAAACCGAAGCAATGATGGTTGGAAAAACAGCGGATCAGGTGGAAGCAGAGCTTGAAGCTGCCGGAAAATCGGACATTGAAATTGCAGACCTCACACCATTTAAGGTTTTTATGGGTAATATTCCGACCAATTCGATGTTGATCAAAAAACTCACTCCTCGCGCACTTGGTTCTTTAATTGCGATGTACGAGCACAAAATATTCGTGCAGGGAGTAATCTGGAATATTTATAGTTTCGATCAGTGGGGTGTTGAACTCGGAAAACAATTGGCCAACGCCATTCTTCCTGAATTAACTAGCAACGATAAAGTGAAAGGACACGACGCTTCTACAAATGGTCTGATCAATGCATACAAAGCAATGAGATAAACTTTCATAATATTTAAAAGAAAGGCGGTGAAATTATTTTCACCGCCTTTCTTTTTTACACTAACTAATCTTCTCGGTTAGTTTTGTAATTTCCCATTTTGGGTAAGCATTTTCGTAGAGAATATTATAAACCGCCTCCGAAATGGGCATGTCCACATTGTATTGTTTATTAATCTCGTAAATTGATTTTGCCGCAAAATAACCTTCGGCAACCATGTTCATGTCGAGCTGAGCAGTGCGCACAGAATATCCTTTCCCAATCATCGTTCCGAACAAACGGTTACGGCTAAATTGCGAATAGGCAGTTACAAGTAAGTCGCCCAAATAAGCCGAACTTTTAATGTCGCGATTAATCGGATGCACTACATCGACAAAACGTTTGATCTCCTGAATGGCATTCGATACCAGAACCGCCTGAAAATTATCGCCGTAACGTAATCCATGAACAATTCCCGTTGCAATAGCGATTATGTTTTTAATCACCGAAGAATATTCGGTCCCCCAAATGTCGTCTGAAACATTAGTAAAAATATAATCGCTTTTGATCATGGCAGCGAATTTTTCCGCCTTGTCTTCGTCGGGGCAGGCAACAGTTAAATACGAAAGTCGTTCGGCAGCCACTTCTTCAGCATGACAAGGACCGGCCAAAACGCCCATGTTTTCGAACGGAACCTGAAACAATTTGTGTAAATATTCTACCACCAAAAGATTATCTTCCGAAACAATCCCTTTAATTCCTGATAGTACATATTTTTTGCTGATATCGGTTTTTAGTTCACTCAAAACAATCGGTAAATATGCTGATGGAATGGCTAAAACCAAAATATCCGATTCCTCGGTAATTTGATTGATGTCGCTGTAAAAACTGATTCGGTTTGTGTCGAACTCAACACTACGAAGGTAGCGCGGATTGTGGCTGAATTTTTCAAACTGCTCAATAACCTCTGGCTTTCTGAAAAACCAGTTGATATGTTTAACATTTTCGAGTAGCATTTTTGAAACTGCAGTTGCCCAACTTCCGCTTCCAATAACCGCTACTTTGTTTGTTTTTATATTCATATCAGTAATTTCGGTTCGCTAATTTATAAAGATTTTTGAAGATTGTTACAAATTTGTTAAACGACGCTGTTATTTCAAATCAACAAAAAAGCAGATCGTACAAAAAAAAATGGAAAACTGTTAAATAAGATAATTTGTAAGCGCCTGATTTTAAAATAATATCGTAATTTCATACGACTAAATAATTAAACTTCATTTTTACATTAGCTATGGGCGCTTGAACGGTTATTCATTTTTGGTCTTTTAAAAGCCAAATGTTTTAGCACTCATACATTATGTTGAATCGATTTGATAAAACTTAAACTTATGGAGAAATATATTCTGTCGCTTGATGCCGGGACAACAAGTAACCGGGCTATTCTTTTTAATCATGCAGGCGAAATTGTTGGAGTTACCCAGCAAGAATTTGAACAAATATATCCGCAGGCCGGATGGGTAGAACATCATCCAAATGCCATTTGGAAAACCACCTTAAAGGTTGCTCAGGAAGTGATAAAAAAGCTTGGCATTTCTCCTTCACAAATTGCAGGAATAGGAATTACCAATCAGCGCGAAACCACCATTGTGTGGAACAAAGAAACCGGTGAACCCATTTATAATGCAATTGTTTGGCAAGACCGGAGAACCGCCGGTTTTTGTGATGAACTAAAAGAAAAGAAACTTGAAAAAACCTTCGCTGAAAAAACGGGACTGGTCATCGATGCGTATTTTTCCGGAACAAAAATTAAATGGATTCTCGATCATTGCGAAGGCGCCCGCGAATTGGCGAAACAGGGCAAACTTGCATTTGGCACCGTCGATACCTGGTTGATCTGGAAACTGACAAAAGGCAAGCTTCATATTACCGATGTAAGTAACGCAAGTCGTACATTGATTTACAATATTCAAACCTTAAAATGGGATGCCGAATTAATGGAAACTCTTGATATCCCGAAAGAAATTCTTCCTCAGGTAAAACCCAGCAGCGAAAATTATGGAGTGTCGGCCAGTGAATTCTTAGGCGCTGAAATCCCCATTTCAGGAATTGCCGGAGATCAGCAGGCTGCACTTTTCGGACAAATGTGTATCGATGAAGGAATGGTGAAAAACACGTACGGAACTGGTTGTTTTGTTGTAATGAACACCGGCGAAAAACCCATCGTTTCGAAATACAAATTATTATCGACCATTGGTTGGCAAATCGGCGACAAAGTAACGTATGCACTCGAAGGAAGTATTTTTATCGGCGGTGCTTTGGTGCAGTGGTTGCGCGATCAGTTGGGAATCATTCAAGCGTCATCGGAAATTGAAGCACTGGCAAACCAGGTAGAAAACAGCGGTGGAGTTGCTTTTGTGCAAGGATTTGTTGGTTTGGGTGCCCCCCATTGGGACCAGTTTGCAACCGGAGCAATCATTGGCTTAAGCCGTGGAACCGGGAAAGCACATATTGCCCGCGCAGCACTCGAAGCCATTGCTTTTAGTTCGATGGAAGTAATTGAAACAATGGTAAAAGACTCCGGAATTGACTTGAATGAATTGCGTGTTGACGGTGGTGCTGCGGTAAATAATTTATTGATGCAAATTCAGTCCGATGCGATTCAGACAAAAGTTGTTCGCCCAAAAGTTACCGAAACAACAGCACTAGGAGCTGCATATCTTGCAGGATTGTCGGTTGGTTTTTGGGAAAGTATCGATGAACTAAAAATGCAATGGCAAGTCGATCGCGAATTTGTTCCGCAATCAGAAAATGCAGAAACAGAACGTGTAATAAAAGATTGGAAAAAAGCAGTGGAACGAAGTAAAAACTGGTACAATTCGTAGCAATCTTTTACTACTCAAAAAGCATGAAATTCATCGAGAGTTCCCTGCTAACCGCAAGCAGGCTTCGAATACAAATGATATAACAATTTTAATGAGATGAAACGAAATTCCAGCGTAAAAAAGATCAGAAAAAAAGTAAAACAGTGGGATGTACTCGTAATTGGAGGAGGAGCAACCGGATTGGGTTGTGCTGTTGATGCAGCCTCGCGGGGTTATAAGACTTTACTTTTAGAGCAAATCGACTTTT
>JBNKOT010000357.1:0-7459 GCA_050294855.1 Draconibacterium sp.
TTCAAACTTTAATTTCTATTTTAGTGTTGTTTTATTGTTGGTATTTATCTGGTAAATCGTTTAAAAGTTGATTTATAAAATTCTCAGGAGGTTAAATGGGGATAAAACAGATACTAAAACATTGACACAGAATCGCTTTAGTCAAATTTAATGATTTATGAATATTTTTACGTCTAGCAAAAATTTAACAGATTTACAGGTATGAGATCGTTTCAGGCAATGTCTTTACTAATTTTTATCGTATTCTACGCTTTAATCTCTTTGGGAGCCATAAAAAGTTTCCTTCAACTCGATCAAGCAAAGAAACATAAAGTGTTTAGGATGATTTTATGGATTTTTGGTTTTATACTTATTCCGGCTATGTTTTTCTTGTACATCTGGCCTGGCGATGTCAGGGAGTCAAAAATGTACGCTTTGTATTATCTGTTTAATGGAATTCTGATTCTTGATTTTATTTCGAAGATTCCACTCTCCCTTTTTTATGTATTTAGTTTTTTCTACTCAGAAGGTTATCGACGAAATGTGGTTAATAATATGGGAATTGTTTTATCGGTTTGTATTGCAGCCACGATCAGTTACGGAATGCTCGTGGGTAAAAATGAATTGGTTGTTAAACAGGTCGATCTGGAATTTAATAATTTACCCAAAACCTTTGATGATTATAAAATTGTTCAGTTTTCTGACATCCATTTGGGAAGTTTTATTGGGTCGCATAAATTACTAAATAAATTGAATGAACAGACCGATAAAATCAATCCGGACCTTATCTTTTTTACCGGAGATTTGGTTAATAATTTTTCTTTTGAATTATCGGGATATGAAACGGTTTTCAGTAAAATAAATAAAAATGGTAATAGTTATTCGATTCTGGGTAACCACGATTATGGTAATTACAGCCGTTGGAACTCTGAAATTGAAAAAGAAGAAAACTTTGAATCTTTAATCCGATCGCACCGGATTTTTGGATTTGATCTCTTGCGTAATACACATCGGGTTATACACGCGGGAGTGGATTCGATATTTTTAATTGGAGTTGAAAACTGGGGGCATCCACCATTTCCGCAGTATGCCAGACTCGACAGCGCAATGCAGCATATTCCTGACAATGCATTTGAAATTTTACTCACCCACGATCCGGCGCACTGGGAATCGCAAATTGCAGGAAAAGAAAACATCGAACTTTCTTTGTCGGGGCACACACACGGACTTCAGTTTGGTGCGATTACCGCCGGAATTCCTTTTAGTTTGTCGTATTTTGTTCGTCAGAATTGGGGTGGATTGTATCGAACCGGAAAAAATATTTTGTATGTAAATACAGGATTGGGAACGGTTGGAATTCCATGGAGAATCGATATGCCAGCGGAATTAACGGTGCTGACATTAAAGCGAATTAAAGTCGATTGACAAAAGAAAATCAAAATTAAAATATTCTATTTCCGGCAAATATGATGCACGAAGCCCCATTTTGATTGGTGCATAAAACCTTAATAAATGCATATCTCCCATCATTTCAACACCAAACGACGAAACTGCAGAACTAAATGAACCGACGATTTCGCCATCTTCATAATAATTGCCGCCTAAATTGGCATAATCGGCAAAAACCGATGTCGTAATTCGTTTCAGGTAAACCAATCCTCCGACATTCCATTCCGGATAAAATAAGGGTAATTTGTAATCGAATGCAAAACTGCTCATTTCAGTTGTATTTAATTTTCCCCATCCACGCGGATACCTGATCACATCTGAAAAACCATAAGTTTCGCCGGGTTGTTTTTCCTGATAACCGGCATAAAAACGCACGCCATGATTGGCCATAAATCCCGGAAGAAACAAATAAAATTGTGCCATTTCCATCGAACCTAAATCGGTTTGCCCGCTTGGCGTATGATAATAATTTCCTTCGAGAACAAATCCAAAGTTGGGATATACATCCTGCAAACTTTGCCTCAAACTTTGTTGATAGTACAATCGGTACGAAAAGGTTTGAAGATCTCCATCGTAAAACTGGTGAGGAGTTGATTCGTCATGACCATAAAAAGTATAATCGTAAATTATTTCGGGCTGGAACAATCGATAATATTTTCCTCTCGATAAATTGAAGGGAATTCTTGAGCCTATTGATGCGTAAGTTTGTTTCCAGGTAAATCGTTCCACGGTAGTATCGGCACTTATCACATCGCCATTCTGATTTGTAATATCCTGTATATTTCGATATTCTGAAGCTCTTTTCCCACTACTTATTTCGAGATCAAATATTGGATACCAGCCTTTAAACGAATATTTTCCAAAAAATTTCCCTGTTTTTTCGGTGTGATCCCACTCGTGGCCTATTGTTGTAACGGCCGTGCTTAATTTGTTTTGCGAGACAAAACTTACTCCCGGCGTAAATTCATACGAATCAGCATCCAACAAAAGCGGCGCCCAACTGTGGAAATTAAATAAATGAGTGGCTTTTCTGTATCTTTTCGAATCGTATTTAACGGTATCTATTTTAGAAAAATCGATAATTCCCGATTCTTGCGCAGCCAAATCATCGGCCAATTTATATTTATAGACGCTTATATTTTCGATTGGAATTGAATTTTTTTGTACGTATGGTATTTGCAGTATTCGAAATCCGTCGGCAGTATAATCACTAAAAATCATTTTTTGTCCGTTTGGAGACATCGCCGGATAAGCAGTACCAAAACGTGGTTCGTAAATTTGCTGAATAGTTTTGTCGTTCAAATTAAAACCGTACAAACTATTTTTTCCCGAATAACTGCTAATAAAAAATACATGGTCGTTTTGCACTTTCAGATTTTTTATTTCATCCAAATCCATGTTTGTCAAAAATTCCATTTCACCTGAATTCAAATTAAAACGTGCCAATTTTTTTCCTTCGTTTAATAACACCACCGCTATCACTTCATCGTCATTTATCCATTCTGGCGAAAAAAGGTAATTGTTATTTTGGGTTTGAATGCGGTGAATTAATTGCCCACTATTGATGTTGTAAACCGACAAATAATAGTTGCTCGAATAATCGGCTTCGACAACAATTACTTCCTCGAAACTCGGTGAAATTGCCGGAGCAAACGCTTTGAATTCTGGTTTTATCGTATACTTTTTCGAAGTGATAATATTTTGCAGACGAATTAATGAAACCCCACTGTGCGACCAGCGAAGGTCGGGTTTTTGTTCTGTCCAAACCAACCAATCGCCTCTCGTATTTACCGATTCATCAAAAATTCTTCCGGGTTTAAATAATTTTTTTTCTTTCCCCTTATAATCGATTAAAACAAAGGATGCAGTTTTGTCTAATGAGGTTTTATAAGCCACAATTGTTGAGTCGTTCAACCAATGATTAAAGTAGTAATTTGTGTATGTCTTGTTGGTTTTCGAAAGCTGTTTTTCAAATCGGGACTGATACTTTAGATCCTCTGCGAGCCATGTTTTTTCGAAATCTTCGAAAATAGACTGATAGAGTTTTACTTTATTTAATCCGGTTTCCGATTTTAACGCCTTGTTAAATGGCTGTAACGAAAGTGGTTTTCTCCCCACCCGATATAAAACTGTATCCCACAAATCGACACCGTATTTTTCGCGACTCGCTCCTACCAAATAATACCCCAGTCGATAATGGTCTGGCACATAGTCTTTTATCGAACCATTGTATGCTTTGTCGTATTTATACATTCCTTTTTCCACCACTTGCGCTTTATGTTCCATTAAAAAAGAAGGAAATCTTCCGCGCCCAAAGTTACTTAAGGCCGTTTCGGTAACTACGGCATCGCCTTCGATAAACCACCATGGAATGTACAAACCGAAAATGCCGGCAGTTCCTTGTTCTCCCAATACTATTTTTATGATTTTGGGGATTTCAGAATTTACTTTATCGATTTGAATGACATGTCGAAATTCGTGTAAAGCCAGCTGTTCCAACCAGTCCTGCGGATAAATGGACTGATGCGGAGTGGTATAAAACTCCGAACGTTTGGGAGCCCAGGCAACCAAGCCATTCGACTGAACCGTTTGTGTATGAAGGATGATCGAAATCTTTTGAGGTTTAAATTGAATGGAATTGCTTTTATAGGCATAAACTTTCTCCATGATATTGGCCAGTTTTTGGGCTTGCAATTCATAATAATTGGGGTAAATAAGCTGGAAATTTTCGGTGTTAATTTGTCGCCATTTTATTGATGCAGGATCCTGTCCGGTTTGAAAATACTGAGCCTTCAAATTTGATGTTAAAAGCAGAAATACAAATAAAAAAAACAGTTTTCTCATTCCCGAAAATTTAGGATTCCAAAATACATAAACTCATTCATATAAAGACAAAAAGCCCGGAATATTTTCCGAGCTTTTCGTTCCTGAACATTGTTTATTGTATTGAATTATTCTTCGTTAATTCCTAAAATCGGAATTGGATTATCATCGTCGGTGGTATTTAACAAAGCCTGGTAAAATGTTGCAAAGGCAGCATGAATCCATATCAATGAGATAAAAACGCCAACAAAACAAAAGATCAGTCCTAAAAGAAATACGCCGGCGGAAATAATTCCCATTCCAAGAACCTGCCAGCCATGTCCGCGTGTTAACTCCCAGCTTTTTTCAACAGCTTTCATTGGTTCCAGGTTTTTATCCATTACTAAATAAGGGACAAATGCCAGGCGGCATAAAGCAATGATCCCCGGAATTATTAACATCATTAAACCAAGCATCACCAATGCAAAGACAATAAGGTTTGATAAAATGATATTTAAATATTTAGTTCTGAATCCTTCGAATAATAGTTTCAGATCGGCTTCTTCGTTGCGCATTGCCTGCAAAAAAAGATATTGCTCGCCATATTTTATAACCGGTGTAAATAAAAAACGATAGGCCAGCGCAATAAGTACCAGCGGAAAAAATAACAACCAGTTAATATCGAAATTACCTTCGAATTTGTAGTTTATTCCTGCCGACGGGCCATCTAAAAGACCAACAATTATAACGGCCAATAAAAGTGGTAAAAAACTTTTTTCGAATATTTTACGCCATCCGTAACTAAAACTCTCGCCAGCGGAAGGATAAAGATTGTAGGGCGAATTATTTTCTGTTTTCATGATTGAAAGTATTAAAAGTTGTTTTCTAAATTGTTCGTTCAAAACTACGGTAAAACATAAAAAAAACCTTCCTACTTTAGTTGGATTTGTTAAATTCACTACTTTCGTAGGTAGTAGGAAGAACAAGGAGTTTGTAGATTTGTGTCGCACTACTTTAGTTGAACCACATGTTAATTGAATATTTATCATACATCGTAACTTTTATTGTTTCAACCGGACTCGCTGTAATCGGTATTACCATTTCGTACCAACTTTTTCAGTTGTATAAAAAATCGTTATTTTCAATTTTGTTGTACCAGCAAATATTTTTATTCTCGTTTTTTATCTATGGCATTTGGGGAAATATTGCCTTGCACGAAATAATTGGAGACATAAATTTAAACCCAACTTTATCTTCCCGACTGGCCTTTTTTGTTCCAATAATAGGCACTCCATTTCTTTTTGTAAGTTGGTTTATGTTGCTAAAATTTGGATTTAATCTGAACGGTTACAAATTCAACAAGGGATTTATTTATAGCTATTTTATTGGATTTGTAGCTGCTATTTTTGTTTTAATTTATTTTATTCAAAATGCGATAATCGAAATTCCTGAAAACACCGATTTATTTATTGTTCGCATCATTGTTTTGTTGAATCTGTTTATTCACATTGTTTTTATTTTTCCGTTTATTTTTCGAAAAAAAGACACACCGCTCATAAAAGAAACGGGTTTTGTGCGAATAATGGCTTTTCTATTTCTCGGAGCAGTTCTGATTTATTCGTGTGCCATGTTTTTTTTCAACAGCTTTGGATTTATTTCAACCTGTATTTCGATTGTATTACTCTTTGCAGCAAGTATTTTTATCCCGGTTCGTATTCGGTTTAATCCCATTTCCGGGGTTGTGCAAAATGCAAAAAATATTGACTTTGCAGCGTTTTGTAGTTTGTATGAAATTTCGAAACGCGAGGCTGAGATTATTCTGGAAATTTGCACCGGAAAATCGAACAAAGCAATCGCCGACCGGCTTTTTATTACATTGCAAACGGTCAAAGATCACAATCACCGCATTTACACAAAAACAGGAGTAAAAAGCAGGGTGCAGCTTTCGAATCTGGTACGGGAAAAAACCGGAATAGAATCGTTCTGACGCCAAAAACTATTCATCAAAAAACATGTCTTCTTTAATTCTTGTAATCCGGGTCATGGCATAATTGGTGTTCTCGCCCGCGTCTCCGGCTTCTTTCAAATAAATCTGATAATAGTTTAAAGCCAAGGTTTTATTCGAATTGAATTCTTCGTAGGTAGTTGCGATTTCAAATAGTACCTCGTGTTTTTGGGGATTGATTTCGTACGATTTTTCTAGCGCCGAAACCGATTCCGCGAACTTTCGCTCCTGTCCATAAATCTGCCCCAAATGATGATACATTTCAGCCACATATTCAGGAACGGTTGCTTCAATTGCCCAAAGCATCATCTTTTCGGCCTCTTCAAATTTTTTCAACTTCTTATAACACAGCCCCTGGTAATACATTACAAACATATCATTTGGATTTGCCCGATACAGATCATCGAAAATACGTAGTGCTTTTTCTTCTTTTTGTGCAAAGTAGGTACTAATTCCGTAGTTCAAAGCTATTTCATAAATTGAGTCTCCGTCTGCTTCAAAATATTTTTCAAAGTTGATCATGGCTTGTTCATACCTTTTTATTTTGAACATGTAATTTGCCCGCTCTAATATTAATTTAGCGTCGCCGGGAAACTGCTTCAATCCCTTGTCTATTAAAGCTAATATTTTATTCCCTTCTTTTTTTCTATCGTAGGAGTAAATCAGATTGGAATACGAACCGTAATCTCGCGGATTGGCCTCAATAACTTTTTCGTACAAATATGCCGCTTGTTCTCGTTTGAAAACTTTGAAAGAACAATAAGCATATTGTTTATTCCAGTAAATATTTGAAGAATCACGTTCGTAAATATATTCAAAAACACCATATCCATTTACATAATCTTTTTGATTAATGTAAACCCGCCCAAGTTTACCCGCAACCACCAGGTTTTCGGGGCTAATTACCATTGCCTTTTCAAAATAATTTATTGCATCTGCATTGTTTCCCAATATTGAAAGACCTTCAGCCATTTCAATTAAAATCTCCAGATTATCGGGGTCGATCTGCAACGCTTGTGAAAATGAATTTAGAGCTTCCTGGTAATTCTGAAGATTATTATAAACCATTCCTTTTTTGAGGTAAAGTTGTGGTGTTGGTTTTTTCGCAATCCTTGCATTGATTTCCGATAATGCTTTTTCGTAATTTTTGTTAATCAGCAAAACATCGATTTTATCTTGCGAAAAAGATGGATAAACGATAATAAAAAGGAAGAAAGCGATTGC
>JBNKOT010000358.1:0-7186 GCA_050294855.1 Draconibacterium sp.
TACTGATAATAATGTCGCGCATGTCGTAAGGGATTCTTGAATCCACAGGGACAATGTCTTCAACTTTTTTACCTTTCCCGGGTGCTTTTGGTGGATAAGCTAGTGCCTTTCTTGAGTTGTTTCTTGGAATGTAGGTAATTAACTTTTTGATCTGGTCGAAACATTCCATTTCTGTTGATGCATAAAAATGTGCATTTCCAGTAATTTCGGCGTGTACTTTTGCACCTCCAAGTTCTTCCATCGAAATTTCTTCACCCAATACCGATTTAATTACACTCGGTCCGGTAATAAACATTTTGGAAATGTTTTCTACCACAAAAACAAAATCGGTTAATGCAGGAGAATAAACGGCACCTCCGGCACAAGGACCAAGAATAACCGAAATCTGAGGAATAACTCCTGACGCTAGTGTATTACGGAAAAAGATCTCTCCATAACCGGCCAGCGAATTTACACCTTCTTGAATACGTGCACCACCCGAGTCGTTAATTCCAATAAGCGGAACCCGCATCTTAAGTGCATGATCCATAATTTTTGTGATTTTACGGGCGTGCATCAATCCCAAAGAACCACCGGCAACTGTAAAATCCTGTGCAAAAATACAAACAGGTTTGTCGTTGATTGTTCCGGTTCCGATAATTACACCATCACCATGCAGCGTTTTTGTTTCCATGCCAAAATCGGTGGCACTGTGCGCAACAAATAAATCGTATTCGTGAAATGAGTTTTTATCAAGTAGGGCAAGAATACGCTCACGAGCTGTAAGTTTACCCATTTTTGCCTGCTTTTCAATGGCTTTATCACCACCACCTTTTTGTACTTCTCTTTTCCTTTTTCGCAAGTCAAGGATGTTACTTCTAAGTGACATAAAGTTTTGTTTTAGTTAAAAATTCCTTCTGTAATAGAAGGCTGATGTTTTTTTATCTCGTTTTTTGCGTTGTCAAAATTAGAATTATTTTTTCATTGACACAGTAAATTTCAATTCTGACTACGTAAATAACAAATCAAGGATACATTACTTTCGAATATTAGTATATGTTGTTTGAAAATTAATGTCGCTTTTTGCCATGGAATAATAATATCTGTTGAATCCGGACTCAAAAATAAAAGCTATCGGGCAGCCCACTTGAAAACAAAAAAGGCAATAATACTGTAAAAAATATTGGGGATCCAAACTGCCACAAATGGTGGAGCCGTACCACTGATAGCAAATACCGTTGATATTTGCATAAACAAAATATACGAGAAACTTAATAAAAGCCCCAATCCAAGGTGCAATCCTAAACCTCCTTTTATTTTTCGTGAAGCCAGGCTAACGCCAATAATTGTTAATATAAAAGCAGAAAATGGTCCGGCCATTCGTTTGTGCTTTTCAATTTCCCATGATATGGAATTAACTCCGCGCATTTTCATCGATGCTATTTCTTTGATTAGTGCAGGAGTGGTAAACGATTCCATTTCGTTTTTAACGATTTTATAATCGGCAGGTACCATATTTAAAGTGGTATCGATCCGGTAATTTTTTTCGAGCACTTCGTGGTCGTCGTAAATGGTTCTTTTCCAGCAGTTATTTAGTACCCATTTTTCGGTTTCCTTGTCCCAGCGAATGTTATCGGCGGTAAGTTTTTCAACCAGTTTTGCACCTTCGAAACGTTCTAATGTAAACCGGGAGCCAACATCGTTGTTGTTAAATCTGCTCATATAAATATACAAACCGGGTTCGATTTGACGGTGGATATTTTGTTCTGCTATTGCTTTTCGGCTGTCGATGTATTCTGCGCGGAAATTATTCATGGTTTTGTTGGCCGGAGGAATAACAAAGTTTCCGAGAAGAAAAGAGAATGTGGCAAGAATAAAGGCCGAAAATAAATACGGACGCATTAATCTTTTGTAAGAAACACCGCTACTTAAAATGGCAATGATTTCGGTGTTGTAAGCCATTTTCGAGGTGAAATAAATAACTGCAATAAAGGTAAAAAGCGGACTAAAAAGATTGGCAAAATAAGGAACAAAGTTCATGTAATAATCAAAAACAATTGCACGTGCCGGTGCATCTTTTGAAATAAATTCATCGAGGTTTTCCGAAATGTCAAAAACAATGGCGATACTCAGAATCAGCGCAATGGCGTAAAAAAAAGTACCGAGGAATTTTTTGGTAATGTATATGTCAATTGTTTTATAATACTTCATCGGGTTCTTATAAACGCTGCTTTAATTTAATTGTCATCTCTTGTTTCCAACTCAAAAATTCGCCATTTATTATTTTTTCTCGTGCTGTTTTTACCAGCCACAAATAAAAAGCAAGGTTGTGCTGACTTGCAATTTGTGCACCCAGCATTTCGTTCGAAACAATCAAGTGTCGAAGATAAGCTTTTGAATAATTGTCGACAAACGAAGTTCCGTTTTCATCGATGGGCGAGTGGTCGTTTGCCCATCTTTTATTCCGAATGTTTATGGTGCCTTCGCTGGTAAACAACATGCCGTTTCTTCCGTTTCGGGTGGGCATCACACAGTCGAACATGTCGATTCCGCGATCGATCGATTCCAGAATATTAACTGGCGTTCCAACACCCATTAAATAACGTGGTTTGTTTTCCGGCAAATCTGCCGTGGCCACTTCGGTCATTTCGTACATTACATCTTCTGCTTCTCCAACCGAAAGTCCGCCAATTGCATAACCATCGGCGTCGAAAGTTTTAACATGATTTACCGCAATTTTCCGTAATTCAGTAAAAGTATTTCCCTGAACAATTGGGAAAAGCGCCTGCGAATAGCCGTATTTTGGCTCAGTTTTATTGAATTGTGTAAAACACCGATCGAGCCAGCGTTGCGTTAATTCCAACGATTTTTTTGCATAGTTGTAATCGGCGTCGCCGGGTGTGCATTCATCAAAAGCCATCATAATATCGGCACCAATTGTACGCTGAATGTCCATTACACTTTCGGGTGTAAACAGGTGGCGCGATCCGTCGATGTGCGATTGAAATTTAGCACCTTCTTCGCTTAGTTTTCGAATGTCGCCCAGCGAAAAAACCTGATAACCACCGCTGTCGGTAAGTATCGGGCGATCCCAGCCATTAAATTTGTGTAATCCGCCGGCATTTTCAATTACTTCCATTCCGGGGCGGAGGTATAAATGATAGGTGTTCCCTAAAATTATTTGAGCCTCGATGTCTTCTTTAATATCGCGTGTGTGAATTCCTTTCACCGAACCTGCCGTTCCAACCGGCATAAAAATCGGAGTTTCAATTTTTCCGTGATCTGTGGTAATTACACCCGCTCTGGCCCGCGAATTTTCAGAAGTCGTTTTTAATTCAAAATCCATTCAACATTTTTTGAGGGTTCAAATATAGCTATTATACTTGAATTGAAAGGGGAAGTTGTTAGCGCAGGCTGTTAATAAATTCTAATTGATATTAATAAAATAGATTTCGCTTTTCGCTAATTTCATTTTGAAATTGAATGGATTGTTTCCACTTTTGAGCCACAATAAAAATTTGATATTTTCGGCTACTGAATGATTCAAAATTACCTCGATATTTTTATAGATTTATCGCTCAACGAGAAAGCATTACTGTTTGTTTTTATTTTTCTTTTTGTGCTGCGATTCACGTATCTTTTTCTGTTTACAGGACGTGTACTTTTTCGGAAAAAGAGCAAAATTGAAGAAAAGCACTCAAATCCGCTTTCGTTAATTTTAACGGTGAGAAACGAAGAGGAACAACTTCGAAAAAATATTCCTAAAATTTTATCGCTCGAAAATGTCGATTTTGAACTGATTATTGTCGACGATTTTTCGCAGGACAACTCGTACCAGATTTTAGGATTGTTAAAAGAACGTTACAAACGACTAACCATTTCTACACTCAATCAGGAAACACGGTTTTCGACAAAGCTGGCCAATAACATTGCCATAAAAGCAACAAAAAATAACTGGGTGCTTGGGTTTCCGGTTACTTTATCGGATGTAAATTCAGAATGGCTAAAACAAATTTCGGGAGAGACCACCGACCATATCAATGTAATTGTTGCGTATTCGAATGTCGCAGCTTCAAAAAGTTTGTACAATTATTTGTACCGGATCGAAAGTTTCCTTCAGCACACAAAATCTACGGCTTATATTTTAAACAGGATCGCGTTTATTTACAGCCACGAAAACCTGGCGTTCAGAAAAGAAAAGTATCTTGAAATTCGTGGATACGGGAAAAAAATAAACGAACCGTTTGCCAATCTTGAGTTGCTGATCAATACTTTTATCCGGGAAAATACAACTACCGTACTTTTTAATCGCGAGAGTACGATACATAAATCGGAAGCAGTAAATCGGGAAACATATTCCGATCTGCTGAAAAAAAACATTCGTATTGAAAAACATTTACCCTTTTCGAAACAAGTGATTTTAGCAATCGATTCCCTGAGCAGTTTGCTTTTTATGCCGCTGGTTCTGCTTGTATTGGTTTTATTATCTGACTATTGGATTGTTATTGGCGGAATGTTGTTGCTGAAAACCACGGCTCATTTATTTATCATAAAAACTTTGCAAAACCGTTTGAATGAACGTAAAATATTCATACCTTCGTTAGTGTACGAAATAGTTGCTCCCTATTTCAAGCTGTTTTTTAGGTGGCAATTTAACCGGCGAAGCAGAAAAAACAGATGGTAGAACAAGGTTTAAAATTATCGGAGAAAGCGCTCCAGGATTACGACCTGGTGAAAAAGGCCATAATAGGCGATGAAAAAGCTTTTGCCCGATTGTTAAGCCGTTACAAAGACGCCATTTATTTTATGCTCCTAAAAATGGTGAACAACCGCAGCGACGCCGAGGATCTTACACTCGAAGCCTTTGGAAAAGCTTTTAAAAACCTGCACCAATATTCTCCAACATTTGCTTTTAGTACCTGGTTGTTTAAAATTGCATCGAACAATTGCATCGACTTTTTGCGCAAGAAAAAGGGAGTGATGATTTCGATTGAAAATAGCGAGCAAAACGAAAATGGCGAGCAGGTAAAACTAAAGTCGAAAGAGTTGAATCCCGAAGAAAAACTGATCAGACAACAAAAAGCAATCCTGCTTCGGAAAGTAGTGCGGAGGTTAAAACCGCGTTATCAAACTTTGGTTGAATTACGTTATTTCCGTGAGTTTTCGTACGAAGAAATTGCAAAAGCGTTAAATTTGCCGCTCGGTACAGTGAAAGCACAATTATTCAGAGCACGCGAAATGTTGTTTAAAATGATTGAAAGTACCGAAATGAACGATCATAACAATTAACGATTTCATGCAAATTATCAGAAAATACTTTCCCAATATTACCGAAAAACAAATCGATCTTTTTGAACAGTTGCAGCCACTTTATGCCGAGTGGAATGCACAAATAAATGTGATTTCGCGCAAAGATTTTTCTGAGTTTTACGAGCGTCATGTTTTGCATTCGCTGGGCATTGCAAAATTTATAACTTTTACACCCGGAAGCACAATACTGGATGTTGGTACCGGTGGTGGATTTCCCGGGATTCCACTTGCAATAATGTATCCAAAAGTACAATTTCATTTGGTCGATTCCATTGGAAAAAAAATTAAAGTGGTGAATGAAGTAGCCAACTCCTTACAATTAATGAATGTAAAAGCAGAACAAATTCGTGCCGAACAGTTAAAAGAGAAATACGATTTTGTGGTAAGCCGGGCAGTTACCCGTTTACCGGAATTTGTAAAATGGATTCGAAAAAACATTTCGTCGAAACAAAAAAATGCCTTGCCAAACGGTGTTATCTATTTAAAAGGAGGTGATTTAACCGAAGAAATTGCAGACTTCAAAAAAAATATTTTTGTTCAGGATTTAGCGAAATATTTCGATGAGGAATTTTTTGAAACAAAAAAAGTGCTGCACTTGCCTTTATAAAAAAGAACCGGTCTCTCTGTTATTAAATCAGAAAGGCCGGTTCTTTGTTCAGTAAGATCGAAGTAGATTGTCTAATTCCTCAATCACTCATTCATTTCCTCAATTCTTTTTTCTACAAATACTCATCGCCAAATGAAACACCCATTTTCCGGGCTTTTTGAATCAATCCAAGTTCGGGTTCCACCAAACGTAATTTTCCGCCAACTTCTTCGAGCGGAACGGTTGTTAACTCGTTTTGTTTAATGGCGACCATGGTTCCAAAATTACCTTCGGCAATACATTGTGCCGCATAAGCACCGTAACGTGTTGCTAAGATGCGGTCCATCGGCGTGGGGCTTCCGCCTCGTTGAATGTAACCTAAAACCGTTTCGCGGGTTTCAATTCCGGTGTAAGTTTGAATGGCCTTCGAAATATGTGTTGCAGCACTCTGGTTTTTTGGATGTTTAATTCCTTCGGCCACAACTACAATCGAATACGGTTTTTTATTCTCGTAACGTTTTTCGATTTTTTTACAAACCGAACGAATGTTGTATTTTAGTTCGGGTAATAAAATAATATCGCCACCACCTGCAAGGCCCGAATAAAGTGCCAGCCAGCCAGCGTGATGTCCCATAATTTCGATAATCATTACCCGTTGGTGCGAGTTCGCGGTTGAGTGCAAACGGTCGATTGCATCGGTTGCAATTTGAACTGCCGAATCGAAACCAAAAGTTACATCGGTTCCCCAAACATCGTTGTCGATGGTTTTTGGAATTCCGATAATATTTAATCCTTCTTTCGAAAGTAAATCTGCAGTTTTCATGGTTCCGTTTCCACCAATACAAACTACACAGTCGAGTCCTAAATCATTATAAGTTTCGATTATTTTTTCGGGTTTGTGATTTTCCTCTCCCTCTTCGGCTACTAGTTTATAAGGTTTTTCGCGCGAGGTGCCTAAAATTGTTCCTCCCAAGGTTAAAATTCCTGAGAGTTGCGATTCTTTTAATTCCATGTAATCGCTGTTAATTAATCCCGAATAACCGGCATTAAAACCCAATACTTCCATTCCATATTCAACGATGGCTGTTTTTCCAACGCCTCTTATTGCTGCATTTAATCCCGGGCAATCGCCACCTGCAGTTAAAATTCCAATTCTTTTGGGTTTTGAAGATGTGCTCATAACCTGCTTTTTAAATTTGTTTCAATCATCGAAATTACGAAAGAACTTTTACAATTAGGAGTTTTGTTGCGATTGAAATAAAATTTTTACTAAAAATTGATGTAATTATTTGGTAAGGAGAAAATCAGGTT
>JBNKOT010000359.1:0-4434 GCA_050294855.1 Draconibacterium sp.
GATTACTTTTTTGCAACGCGGAAATTGTTTCATAATTTGTTTCGAAACCGATTCGTAAGCGGCTCCTTCAACATGACCACCAGTAACATCAACACCTTCAGGTTTGATGCCCAAAACCATGGCTGCATCTTCTTCGTTTCCCAAAACCACATCGGTTCCGGCAACCAGTTCAGGCATTACTTCGCCTGCCGATTTTCCGTAGTTCCATAAATTTTTGCGGTAATTCAAATCACACGAAACGGTGATTCCCAACTCATTTGCTTTTTTTATCGCTTCCAGACAAACGTCTGCAGCTCCCTGAGAAATTGCGGGTGTAATTCCAGTCCAGTGAAACCAGTTCGCGTTTTCAAACACTTTTTCCCAATCGATCATTCCTTTCTTAATTTGAGAAATTGCTGAATTGGATCGATCGTAGATTACTTTACTTCCACGACTAACTGCTCCGGTTTCTAAAAAATATATGCCTAAACGTTCGCCGCCATACACTATTTTATCAACACCTACACCGTATTTTTGCAAATCCATTTTACAGGCACGGGCCATATCATTTTCGGGAAGACGCGTTACAAAATCAACAGGAATACCATAATTAGCCAACGAAACAGCAACATTGGCTTCTCCTCCGCCAAAGGTTGCTATAAATTCTTTCGACTGTGCAATTCTTAAATATCCGGGTGTGGATAAGCGCAACATTATTTCGCCAAAAGTGATTACTCTTTTTGTCATCATTTAAATTTTATTGGTTTTGCAATCGATTGCAAAGTAATTATTTCGTTGATGAAATAAAACCATAAAAACAAAAACTCTGTTCTTTTTCACCCAAAATTAAAATATGCCGTTGCATTATTGAAACAAATGTCTTCAACCATTTTTCCCAATAACTCCATGTCGTGTGGAATTTCTCCATTTTCAACATCGTTACCCAATAAATTACAAAGTGTTCTTCTAAAATATTCGTGGCGAGTGTACGATAAAAAGCTTCTCGAATCGGTTAGCATTCCAACAAAACGACTCAACAATCCCAAGTTCGAGAGTGCGTTCATTTGTTTTTCCATTCCATCTTTTTGATCGAGAAACCACCAACCCGAACCAAACTGCATTTTTCCCGGAACCGAACCATCCTGAAAGTTTCCAATCATTGTTCCAATCAATTCATTATCTCTCGGATTTAAATTGTACAATACAGTTTTGCAAAGTTTGTCTTCCATATCCAGGCGATCCAATAATTTCGATAGCGGTTTTGCAATTTCGAAATCACCAATAGAATCCAAACCAACATCGGCTCCTAATTTATTGAATAAACGTGTGCTGTTATTCCGGATTGCTCCAATATGAAATTGTTGTGTCCAGCCACGCGAATGATCTAAAATCCCAAATTCGTATAACATAGCCGATTTAAATTTCAGTATTTCAGATCCTGATAAATCTACACCTTCAATAATTTTGGAAAAAATTGATTCGATTTCTTCAGCGGTATAATCTTCTGCAATTGCAGTTTCAATTCCATGATCCGACAAACGACATCCATTCTCGTGGAAATACTGATGACGTTTGTCCAGAGCAGCCAGCAAGGCTTTGAACGAATTAATTGTCATTCCCGACGCTTTTCCCAACAAGGCAATATAATTCTTATAAGCAGCAGTATTTTCAACGGCCATTGCTTTATCGGGACGCCAGGCCGGAAGCACAGCAACCTCAAAACCATCGGCTTTGATTTTCTGATGATGTTCAAGCGAGTCGATCGGATCGTCGGTGGTACAAATGGTATTTACATTGGCCATCCGAATAATGTTTCGAACCGAATATTCAGGCGTTTGTAATTTTGCATTACACTCATCCCAAATTTCTTTTGCAGTTGCCGGACTCAATATTTTATCGATTCCGAAAAACTTTTTTAATTCCAGGTGCGTCCAGTGAAACAACGGATTCCGTAAAGTAAAAGGAACAGTTTCTGCCCATTTTTCGAATTTTTCCCAATCTGATGCATCTCCTGTACAATATTTTTCATCAACTCCATTGGTTCGCATTGCACGCCATTTATAATGGTCGCCGTACAACCAAATCTGTGTGATGTTTTCAAACTGTTTGTCGTCGGCAATTTCTTGTGGATTGATATGACAGTGATAATCGAATATCGGCATATCAACCGCGTGATTATGATATAATTCCTTTGCAGTTTCGGTTTGCAAAAGAAAGTTTTCATCCATAAATTTTTTCATAGTTCTTTATTTTAACCACAAAGTCCTCTAAGGTTTTACACAAAGGGAACAAAGTTTAATACACGGTTATTCTTTAATTTCATAGATCGAAAAGTCGTACCAAATGACGATCGTAAATATTTTCTTCCACACAACCGCCAACAACATCAGCATGTTTTTTAAGCAAATCGGTATAAGTAGTTCCCATTTCTGATGCTACTTTATAACCCACATGAATCAACTGACGGAAATTCGAATTGTAATCAGTGTGCCCCGGGATATGACGCAGTGTGTTTCCAAATTTCTCTCCTGTCCAGCCAGCCACCTCTGCTGCCGTTGGTAGTTCGTTGTCTTTAATATCGATCACATCGGCGTATGGCGCACAAAGTTCGTCTTTACGTTCCAAGGCTTTGGTGTAAATTTGTTTTGCAACTTTTAATCCCTCATCGCCCGAAATTGCCAAACCAATCACTTCTTCCAACCAAGTTGTTCCGGCTGTTTTTACGTGTAAACCCTTGTCGTATTTTTTAATGATATCGGCCATAATCGGATAAATCGTAAATTTATCGGAACCCGAATGCACACTCATTTTTAAATCGGTGGGTAATCCAAATGCTTTTACCGCATAATCGATAACCAGAACATCTTGCTCAAATTCTTTGGTAAACTGCTCAACATCGCCAACATAATCTACTCCTTTGTTAAAACGACCGGTAAATTTAGGTGCGATTGTTTGTGCCGGAATTTTTTTATCTGCAATCATTTTCAGGATAAAAAACATATCAACCGGTGTTTGTGGCTCTTCTACTTCGTCCATCGAAACTTCGGTTACAAAGTTTCCAACTCCTTTTACCGCTGCAATGTGAGAATAAATTTTTCCTGCTTCATTTATTGCAGCAAGAAATTTACGAGCCACCTTATCTAACAATGCATCGGTAATTACAATCGGTTCTTCAATTCCCGGGATTTTCACTTCAGCTCCCAGTGCATTGCACGATGTTTTGAATGCCGCAACTTCATCTGACGGCGATTCGTTGCCAATATACATGGCAACATCCAAAGTAAAAAAATCGGAATGTTTGATAAAACGATCAACATTGGTAAGATTAATATGATCAGCATCGACACAATACGCTCCTTTCCAGCCCAGTTCTTTAACAGCTGAGTCGGCTTCAATTCGCGTTCCTTCCGGTTCAGAATGAACAATATCATGTTCGCGGTTCGATTTATTCCAAACCGGTGTAACATCAACACCATTTTTATTGGCTTTTATCAAAGCTCTTAGTTGTGCTTCCCCTTCGTGATTAAAACGATCGCCCACTCCAAAACTATATTTACCAAGCTTCATATTTGTATATTTTTATTTGATTAATTACTGCTTAAAATCATTTTCCGTGTACGAACACGAAAGTATTAATTTATTTTAACACTGGAAATTTTTATTGAATGTTATACAAATATATTTATTGTATTTAGATTAAGGAGATGGCGCCGTAGAAACCAACCCAAAAAATCACCAAACAACTTACCCACAGTGCAATATCATAGAATTTCGATGATTCTAAACCGTACTGTTTTTGTTGATAACGAAAATGCAAACCTGCATACACAATTATCAATAACATAAAAAAAGTGATAATTCCGCCAATCGTTACCATTACCACCGGAAGTTTAACCCAAAGCAAAGCAATTACCCATAAAACCGGAAATACCCAGGCAGTAATTGCAACCGTTTTTTTCCGTTGTTTCAGGTTAAAAAAATCGATCCAGCCGATAGCTCCAAATAGGTCAGAGAAAATTCTTGTACGTGCGGCTAAAGCCGAAAATAGTGTTGAAAATAAAACGACCACAGAACCAAACAAAAAGAATGATTTTGCCCATGCACCATAAGCTCCGGTGTACATTACCGACAGGGTTTCGATCATTTCAAAACCTGCAGGAATTTTTCCGCGCTGGTATAAAACCGCAGCGCCCAGCAAATAAAAAGCGGCTGTTACCAAAGTGTAAACCACCATCGACAAAACAGCATCGAGGTTCATCACTTTTATCCAACCTTTGGCACGCTGTCTCCACTCCTCTCCTTCTTCGAATGGTCCGGTAAACCTTGCGTAGCCTTTTTCGAGACACCAGTAATTGTATGCGACAATTTCGTCGCCGCCAACACCGGTTAATCCAAATGCAGCAATGGCAAATCCAACTGCAATTTTTGGTAACTTAAACCCCAGTCCACTAACAA
>JBNKOT010000360.1:0-2295 GCA_050294855.1 Draconibacterium sp.
AATTCCGTAAATGGCAACACTCATCGCTAAAAAACCATATAAAACATAAATTGAAGCAGTAATTTTTAATGCTGAACGCAATTTTAAGATCACCGAAAAAAGCAAACAAAACAAAGTTATTGACGCAAAAATTGGCACATAATTTTTTTGAAAATAAGTTATTACGATAATTGTTAAAAGAACGGAGAATCCCAATCCGTTCCAAATTACCGCCGAAACAATAAATTCATTCGAAACATTTTCTTTTTTGGGGATAATTGCCAGCATCGAAAAGATAAATCCGGAAAGAATAAAACCAATATAATTTAATCCTGGAATTTCGATCAGCTCGAGGTTGTTGCCCATAAAAGGATTGTTTAACAACCAGTTTAAATGAATGAGATAAACGATAAAAATAAAGGAAAACGCAAGTTTTAACCACGCAAAGCGATAATAGAGCAGCGTGGCCAACAAAGCAGTAAATGCTGCCAAACCCGAAATCAACAAGAAAGAATTACTTACAATTCCGGTTATCAAAAACATCAGGAAAACAAGAGCCGCCAATAGTTGCGACTCTTTTTTCAATGATACAACTAAAAGCACAAGCGAAATACCGATCAATAAAACCAAGTCTGTAATTGGATTTTTTAAAATTGGATCTGCCTGAAAAAAATGCAGTTTCAAAGTAAAAAAGTAAACCAGCAGATGACCGTTAAATGCAAATAATCTGGATAAATACAAATAAGATTTTTGTGTAAAATAAGCCCCGCTGTAAAGTACTGCAACGGTAAAAAATCCAACAAATACAGAGAACAACTGACTCCCCGTATTTTGCAAATAACTTACAAGAAATGTAATCCCAAAAAACAAAACGATGTTACCAATCCAGGCCATTCCGTATTCTCCAACACTGAATTCGATTGATTTTTCTGCCTGAAAAGGAAGAGTAATTTCAAAACCTTCATCGGCTATGACCGACTCTTTCCGGAGCTGAATTGGTGAATTTTGATGCAACTGTTCCAATGCAGATTCTACACGAACTAATCTTTCCTGAAGTGCTTTTAATTCGTTGCGGAGGTTTTTCAAATCGGAAGCGGCAAAATTTTCGTTCTGCATATCGATTTTCTTTTAAGTTTTAATAAACACTCAAAAACCACCTGATGAAAAAGACCATTTATCCTTTTCTAAACATCACATTAATCTTCAATTTTTTTCCATGGTGGTAAAAGCCAAAGTAAAAACGCAAGAATTCCAAAAGGAAGCAGCATCCAGAACACGGCCATTAAAAATCCTTCAGCACCAATTAAACCTAATTTGAAACTGGTAAATCCTAAAAAGCTTTTTGAAAATAATTGTCCACCAATTACCACATTCCAACGCATAAAGAATATACCGAACAACACAAGCAAGCTGGTTATCAGATAAATTGGTTTTCGAATTTCAGGCCGGGGTTTATAAATTCTGAAAAAACCTAATACCGCCAGAGGAACAAGTGTGCCCAAAAGTCCCTGAAAAACAAACAGTGTAACATTTAAATGTCCGTTTACCAGCAAATGCAAGATTTCGAACGATTCTTCGGCTTCGTAAATCCGGTGTACCTGATCTAACGATTCCAAGGTAAAATCGAACACCAAAACATAAAAAAGATACTTCCCAACTTCGTCTAAACAAGGCATATCTATTTTTACTTTTCGAATCCACGACACAACCATGTACAACAGCATTACGAGAGCAATTCCGGAAACCATGGCAGAAAAAAGAAAAATAACCGGCATTAAAACGGTCGACCACCAGGGATTGGCTTTAATCGATCCAAAAATAAAACCCACATAGCCGTGTAAAAGAAAAGCCGACGGAATTCCAATAACCGTAATAATGTACCCCAGTTTATCGTCCCAAGCCACTGTTTTGGGCGACAAATCGGAAACTCCAAGCGAAAGTATTTTGTAAATCCTCGACAAAAATCCTTTCTTTTCTTGCGACCAGAGTACAATATCGCGTCGATAATCAAACCAAATTTCGAGCAAAAGAACAGCCATTAAATACCAGAGGTAAATAAAACCAAAAATTGCCATGGCAGAATTTCCTTGCGGAGTTGTCATTATTTCGTAGGCTCTGAAAGGTTTGCCCAGATGTGTTACCAAAGGTAAGATGGCGACTATTAAAAAAGCAAGCGCCGTTAACAACGCCAGTTGGTAGGTTGGTCGTAACACCTTCACCTTAAAAACCCTTTCGAGCGAGGCAAGTATAAATGCACCTGCCACCAAACCTGTAATATAGGGATATAAAACGATTAAGATTCCCCAATGCAGTTCT
>JBNKOT010000361.1:0-6981 GCA_050294855.1 Draconibacterium sp.
AATAAATAGTTAAAGCCATCTGTCGGAGTTGGATTATTCAACCCCGAAAACATAATACGCTAATTCTCCGTTGGGATAAACACCTTCAACCAGGATGTTTCCTTCTGCATCTCCTATTTCCCTTTTTAAATCGTTAACTTCAAAGATAGGCTTTTTGTTCACATTAGTGATAATAAAACCTTCTTTAAGTCCTGCTTCCCTTAGTTTTCCTTTATTTAGAAGTTTGATCTTTATTCCGTATTCAATCTCTAAATTTTGTTTTTCTCTTCTACTAACTGCTTCAAATTCGGCACCCAGAACAGAAATATTATCGCGAACAATTTGTGTGTCGCCGTGTCTGTTACGTAAAGTAACATTAAATTGTTTCTTTTCGTTGTCTCTTATTACAATTATTTTTACATCGTCGCCCGGGCGATATTGGCTGACAGTTTCCTGAAGTTCTGCAGAATTCTTCACATCTTTGTTGCCAACTCTAATTATTACATCGCCTTCTTTGATGCCTGCATCTTTGGCAGCTCCGTTATCTGTGGCAGAACCTACATAAACCCCTTCCACTTTTTTCAGCTTTAATTCTTCGGCAATTTCAGCATTCACATCTTTAATGGTAACTCCAAGTAATGCGCGTTGCACTTCACCAAATTCTTTTAAATCGGCTACAACTTTTTTTACGATGGTAACCGGAACTGCAAAAGAATATCCGGTATACGATCCGGTACGCGATGCAATTGCCGAATTAATTCCAACTAAATTTCCTTGTTGGTTTACCAATGCTCCGCCACTGTTCCCGGGATTTACAGCCGCATCGGTTTGAATAAACGATTCGATTGCGAACTGATCTTCGTTGATGCGAAGGTTTCTTCCAAGTGCACTTACAATTCCGGCTGTAACTGTTGAAGTTAAATTAAACGGATTACCAACGGCAAGCACCCATTCTCCTAGTTTCAAATCTCCGGAATTTCCGTACGTTAAAAAAGGAAGATTGTTGGCATCTATTTTTAATAGTGCAATGTCTGTCGATGGATCGGTGCCGATCAACTTTGCTTCAAATTCACGGTTGTCATTCAAAATGACCTTAATTTTCTGAGCACTTTCTATGACATGATTATTGGTTACAATGTAACCATCTTCAGACAAAATTACACCCGATCCATATCCCTGTGCCATTCTTGGCTGCTGTTGTTGTTTCATTCCAAAGAGTTCGTCGAAAAACGGGTTTCCGCTCGACCAGCCACCTCCTCTTACCGATTGAGTTGCAATATGAACAACCGAATAAATCGATTTTTCGGCGGCAAAAGTTAAATCTGGTAAAGTTTGTTCGCTATTTGCGGGAATCGATGCATATTTTATCTGTTGATCTTCTTTTATTGTTACTACTTCATTTTTTTCAAAAAATGTACTATATGTCCAAACTGCTATAAAAGCACCTGCTAATACAAGTAAAAATGTAAATGTAAATTTTCCAAATCTTTTCATGGTATAAAAAATTATTCAATTATTATTTAAATTGCAATAGTAGAACGCAAAAATGTTACCACTGTTTTTTGTTTTCTGGAAAGAATACCAAGTTTTTACATAATTTAACAAGCGTGCTGAAATTCTGTTAAAAAGTTACAATCGTTACTTAATAACTACAAAAATTGTCAGTTTGTTTTGTCAAAATATCCGATATAATTGAACTGATATATAAACCCGGGAAGTATTACAATTGTTCGTGTAAAAATCAGAATAAAAAAAATCCGTCGTTTATTTTGATTCTTATTTCGTTGACGAACTTATTTTTCGGGCACTTTAAACCACTTTGTGTCGAGTTCAACCGGTTTGTAATTAACAATGTAATTTAACGCTTCTTCCGAATTGTTGGCGACAAAATAAAGATCGTGATGCAAATCTTTGGCAAACTGTTCTTTGTACGAAACATTAAATTGTTTGATCAGGTATTTATAAAAATTATTGGTATTGATAAATACAATTGGTTTGGTGTGATACGACAATTGGCGTAAAGTCATTACTTCCAGAATTTCTTCGAGTGTTCCAAATCCTCCGGGTAAAGCAATAAACGCATCCGACATTTTCCGCATTTTGGCTTTTCGAGCTTTCATGTCTCTTGTGATAATCACATCGTGCGAATTATCGGATGCCAGCGATCTTCCGATCATTCTTTCCGGAATTACACCAACGGTTTTAGCTCCGGCTTCTTTTGCTGAAATGGTGACTGCTTCCATTAATCCAACGTTGGCTCCACCATTTATTAACGAGTGATTTCCTTTTCCTAATAATTTACCAAGTTTATCGGCTTCCTCGAAATAGATGTCGGCGATGCCATTGCTTGAAGAACAGAAAACACAAATATTCATTTTTTAATATTAGTAGTGAGTAGTTAGTAGTGAGAAAAAATCCGGGCAGTTGCCCGGATTTTTTGTAATATTTTGCAAGATTTTTTGAATGAATAACGGACTATTTGGTTCTTAATCTCACTACTCACTACTAAAATCTATTAGTCTAATTTACACATCAATGTTTGCATAGGTTGCGTGGTCCTCGATAAATTTACGGCGAGGTGGTACATCGTCGCCCATTAACATCGAGAAAATATGGTCTGCTTCAGCCGCATTTTCGATGGTAACCTGTTGCATTGTACGTCTTTCCGGATCCATTGTAGTTGCCCACAATTGTTCGGCATTCATTTCACCCAAACCTTTGTAACGTTGGGTATGAACACCTGCTTCGTTTCCGTCGGCCCATTCGTTGATGAGTTGTAAACGCTGCTGGTCGTTCCAGGCATACGCTTCTTTTTTTCCTTTTTTAATCAAATAAAGTGGTGGCGCTGCAATGTACAGGTAACCGTTTTTAATCAGGTCGTTCATATACCTGAAAAAGAAAGTCATAATCAAGGTTGCAATGTGGCTACCGTCAACATCGGCATCCGTCATAATTACCACTTTATGATACCTTAGTTTTTCCATGTTCAGCGCTTTGGAATCTTCCTCGGTTCCGATGGTTACTCCAAGTGCGGTAAAAATATTTTTGATCTCTTCGTTTTCGAAGATTTTATGTTGCATGGCTTTTTCTACGTTCAGAATTTTTCCACGTAAAGGAAGAATTGCCTGCGTTCTGCGGTTACGGCCTTGTTTTGCTGTACCACCTGCAGAATCTCCCTCGACAAGATAAATTTCGCACAAAGCAGGATCTTTTTCCGAACAGTCGGTTAATTTTCCGGGAAGTCCACCGCCGGTAAGTGCACTTTTACGTTGCACCATTTCGCGTGCTTTACGTGCAGCGTGTCGGGCTTGTGCAGCAAGAATAACTTTTTGTACAATTGTTTTTGCGTCTTTTGGATTTTCTTCCAGATAGTTTTTCAGCATCTCGCTCACAGCCTGGTCAACCGAAAGGCTCACTTCTGAGTTCCCCAGTTTTGTTTTTGTCTGCCCTTCAAACTGAGGCTCCTGAACTTTTACCGAAACAACAGCAGTTAATCCTTCACGAAAATCGTCACCACTGATATCAAATTTTAATTTTGAAAGCATTCCGGATGCATCGGCATAACTTTTAAGAGTTCGTGTTAAACCACGTCTGAAACCGGTTAAATGCGTTCCACCTTCGATTGTATTGATGTTATTAACGTACGAATGGATGTTTTCTGAAAACGAAGTGTTGTATTGTAACGCAATTTCAACCGGAGAGCCACCTTTGTCGGAACTGATGTGAATGACTTCTTCGATTAATTTAATACGTGTTTCATCGAGGTATTCTACAAATTCTTTTAATCCTTCTTCCGATAAATAATTTTCCGATTTGAAATTTCCGTCTTCGTCTTTTTCTCTTTCGTCGATGATCGAAAGTTTGATTCCTGCATTTAAGAAGGCAAGTTCGCGCAAGCGTGCCGCCAGGATTTCGTATTTGTATTTAGTAACCAGAAAAATCTTATCGTCGGGTTTGAAGGTAACAATGGTTCCGGTTTTATCGGTTTTTCCAACAATTTTTGCTTCGTATAGTGGTTTCCCGGTTGAGTATTCCTGATTCCAGATTTGTCCTTCGCGATGAATTTCGGCTTTTAAATGCGACGAAAGTGCATTCACACACGAAACACCAACACCGTGCAATCCACCCGAAACTTTGTACGAATCTTTATCGAATTTACCTCCGGCGTGAAGCACAGTCATTACCACTTCGAGTGCCGATTTGTTTTCTTTTGTATGTTTTTCGGTTGGAATTCCCCGACCGTCATCTTTTACTGTAATCGAGTTATCTTCGTGAATAATCACGTCAATGTTGTTGCAATATCCGGCAAGTGCTTCATCAATGGAGTTGTCAACCACTTCGTAAACCAGGTGGTGCAATCCTTTTTCGTTGGTATCGCCAATGTACATCGACGGGCGTTTTCTTACCGCTTCTAATCCTTCAAGTACCTGAATACTATCCGCTGAATAGTTTCCATTTCCATCGTTCGACCTGCTAGTTCCTTCTATTTCACTCATCCTTTAAATCTTAATTTTAAGTCTTTCCTAAATCTGTTAAAATAAAATAGTTTCCAATGTCAAAAAGTAAGGTTTACTTCTGATAGGAAACTAGTTGATTTTTAAGTCTTTAATAATGTCAAGTATCATTTTAAAAACCGTTTGGCAAATATAATAAAATTAACCGAAGAAAGACGCTCATTTGATGGTATGTTAAGCCAATTTGTCAACAATTTATTAACTTGAAAATGAGTCGAAAAACAGCTGCAAGAGCAAGCAAAAAAAGAGATGGTTTTTAGCTGCCGATTCTTACCCGGCTAAAAAGATTTTATATCGTTTTATTTATGGTAAATTGGTATTTCTCGAACCTCATTTAAAATGCATAACTAATACCGACCAAAGCATTAAAACTCTGAACCGGGTAGCCAAACCAACGCTGGTATTTCTGGAATCCAAAATTGTTCAATTGTCCAAAAGCGGCAAATTTTTGTGTAATCTGGTAATTGGCATTTACATTTAAATCGAAAACTGTGTCGAGGTTGAGTGCCGAAAGCGATAAAGCAAGTCCGCCCGGATTGTAATCCTGACTTTCCACGATCAGTGCCTTTCTTCCTCCGATCAGATAAATATCGGTGCCCACTGTTAATTGGTCTGAAATTTTATAATCCAGAGAAAATGTTGCATCCCAGGTCGGCATGTTCCAGGCTTCGTCTTGTTGGTCTAAATTGTAGGCATAATAATTTCCTTCAACAAGCAGGTTTAATTTTTCGGATGAAGTATGGAATATTTCCATGTTTATTTTTAGCAGTTTGATGTTGTCGTACAAAACATCGAAAGTGTTGTTGACCACCAAAGGATTAGGATTGATTATGGGATCTGGGAGGTAATATTCATTCAGATAATAAAACTGCTGATCGTCGATCATCGAATAATCGGCCGAAATTTTGAAGTTGGTTTTCGAAGAAAATTTACCATCGAAACCGCCATAAAAATGCAATTTTTCGAAACTGTTTGTTACGTTGTGGAGCGGATCGACAAATGGATTTTCGTATGCAATTTTCGAATAATGATTGTTGATGTATTTCCCGTCGATGCCTGCAAATACTTTAAATTTATCCTCAACCGGTTCAAAATCTACACGGATGTTTGGTGTGACTTTCGCCAACGCATCTTTGTCGTTGTCCATTACAAACCAACTGTTTAATCCGATGCTGATGCTTGCTTTTTTCCCTTCGAAATAATAGGCAGGTTTAAAGAAAAGCCAGGTTTGTTGACGCTGTCCCAATTGTCCAACCGAATCGGTAAACGTTGTTACATTGTCCGATTGTTCGAACGAGGCACCAACATTTGCCAGTAGTGTTCCGGTATCGTACGGTTTTTGGAAATCCATTTCAAAGGTACCAAAGTGTTCGGTTTGTTTTGTTTTTGTTCCAAAATAATGGTAGTCGGCATTAAAATTAAAAGCAGGATCATCCATTTCTGCTTCGTGGTTTTTTAGTTCGATGTTTATTCCGCCTTTCGAAAAAGCTTGCTTGTCGCCCTGGTAGGTGTAATCCTGATTGTCATTTAATAAAATCGCCGGAATCGGATCGGTTGGATAACCGTAGTAATTAAAACCATCGTGATTAAAATCGGCGGTAATAGAAAGAATCGATTTGTCGAGGTTTTGTTTGAAATATACTTCGGCTTCGTTTTTCGAATAGGGAGCATCCACTTTATCGCCGCCTTCAAGTCTGATTTTTCCGTGAGAAGAAAGGTGTTTTGCGTGAATTCCAAAAACAGAATTTTTTGAATTCAGATTATTAAAAAACAGCTCGCCATACGGTTTGTTGTAATTTCCGACTCCAACCCGAATCAAGCCATAACCGGTTTCTTTTTTCTGGGTGTTGTTAATGGTTGCCGCTTTTAACGGAGTTACCGAAAAAGTATTTAAAATGGGCTGACTATAAATGCTGTAATCGAACTTGGGTGCAGGTTGCTCCGTCTGGTCGATTCTAGGCATTACATTAATTTTATTGGCATCAGACGACATGGTTGGTTTAAACGACTTGGTAACTTCAACCTCGCGTGTTAAACTTGTGTCGCGCTGTGCGCTCGAAACATAGCTTGTAAAAAGAATAAACAGTAAAAAAATATATTTTATCCGATTGAGCATAATTTCTGTTTTTAGTTTTGTTTGATTTCCATTTGAAACGAACTGTCGACTGCATTTTGTTGTTCCGCCGCTTCTTTACTTTCTATAACATTCAGCTTTTTAGCAGCCTCTGTTTTTATTCCATCGTCATCGACATTGTAGTTTTCGACAATACTTTTTAAAGTGTGTTTTGCCGAAAAATCGTCGCCATTGTCGGAATAAATATCTGCAAGCAAAAGAAATGCTTTTCCTAACCAATATTGAAAGGGTGTATTCTTTTCAACAAAATCGGTGATTTCACTTTCGGCCTGCTGTTTTTTATTTTGTTTGTAATAGATTTCTGCCAGCAGATATTTTGCTTCTGCGCCCTGTTCAAACTTGGTGTCGGTGGCA
>JBNKOT010000362.1:0-1724 GCA_050294855.1 Draconibacterium sp.
AGATGAGAAACATGTCGGTGCTTGTCGTTGGGATTGTCCAAATCTTCCATCCACTCCTGTAACTGTCCGTACTGACCAATTTGCATTGGAGGCATGCGGTCGAGTGTTTTTTGAAATTCGGTCGTCAACGTTTTGTCTTTCTTTAATAAAGCAGCAGCTTTTATGGTTTTTGTATACAAATCGAAAAGGATTTGATTGTCCATAGTTGCTCCGGCACAAATCGGTGGTCGACCAGCCGGTGTATTTTCGGGTGAAATAGAAGGACTCACCACTAACCATTTGTGGGTAGGTTCTTCAATCAGAAAATCTTGGTAGAATTCACAAGCCGATTTCATTATGGGGTACACCGATTCGAGGTATTTTAAATCGCCGTTGTACAAATATTTTTCCCATAAATGTTGCGAAAGCCAGGCACCGCCCATTGGCCACATGCCCCAGAATGCCCCGTCGATTGCACCCGAAATGCGCCAAATATCGGTATTGTGGTGTGTAACCCAACCGTTGCATCCGTACATATCTTTTGCTGTTTTCCGGCCGGTTTGCGAAAGTTCTTTTACCATTTGAATCAGTGGCTCGTGCATTTCGGGGAGGTTACATTTTTCGGCCGGCCAGTAATTCATTTCTGTGTTAATGTTAATGGTGTATTTACTGTCCCATGCAGGATTGGTGCTTTCGTTCCAAATGCCTTGAAGGTTGGCTGGTTGCCCTCCGGGTTGTGAGCTGGATATGAGCAAATAACGCCCAAACTGGTAATACATCGAAACCAATTCGGGATCGTTCGACTGCGAAAAGTTTTTTATTCGAACATCGGTAGGTTGTTGTGCTGCAGGTGAAGTCCCCAAATCGAAACTTACCCTTTTGAAATATTTTTGGAAAGCGGTAATATGAGTTTCAAGTAATGAAGAGAATGTCTTTTTTGATGCAGCATCAAGGAATTGAGTACATTTTTCTACTTCGTTTGCGGTAAGCGTTTTGTAATCTACAAAATTGGTAGCGACAGAAATAAGGATTACCACTTCGTTGGCATTATTCACTTTAATTGTATCAGCTACAATCGAAGTTGAACCCCCTTTATTGATAATTTTTGCACGGGTATCGAATTTTACTTGTCCGATTACTCCTTCGTGTGTGCTTGAAAGTCCAGTCATTTCAAGCGTATTGGCATCAAACGCTGTTGAATTTTTTTGCAATTCACCATCCAGACTTGCTGCAAACGTAAGTTTAGCGGGTTTATCGGCAGTTAAACGAACCACAATAACCTGGTCTGGTTGCGAAGCAAACACTTCTCGTTTATAAGTAACACCATCCACTTTATATGTTGTCGTGAAAATGGCCTTTTCAAGGTCAAGCTCACGATAATATTCAGTGTAACTTTTATGCCCATCAAAAGCAAGATTAAGGTTTCCAACCACCTGGTACTTTGAACCGTGTAATTCCTTTGCCAATACAGTTTGGTTTATCAGGTCTTCTGCCTCTTTAATCTTTCCGTCGAAAATTAGCTGACGGATTTGTGGCAAAGCTTTTAGTGCATCCGGATTATCATTGCGCGAGGGGCCGCCAGACCAAAAAGTATCCTCGTTTAACTGAATTTTTTCGTTTAGCGGGTCACCATAAATCATGGCTCCCAAACGACCATTCCCTATTGGCAGGGCTTCTTCCCATATTTGCGCAGGTTTTTGATACCATAGTTTCATAGGATTATTTGTCTGCTCGGAATTTCTCTT
>JBNKOT010000363.1:0-3517 GCA_050294855.1 Draconibacterium sp.
TTAAATACCCCTGTTAAAAATGGAATACAAGCTTGTAAAAAGCATAAATAAATAAATGAACCCCCTTTGTAAATGTTTTACGCTTCAAAAAAAGTGATTATTTGTTTCAGTAGGTAGTTTTTGATCTGGATTAAATAGCTCTGTTAACAAATTTTTAATATTGCAGAGGTATTTATTTCAAAAAGACAGTAAAACGTATGAAAAGTAGCAAATAATCGAAATAAATTACGCAAAATGTGTCAAAAAGGAAATTATTGATTCGAAAATGAAACAATGGTTGGAATTTATATTAGGTAGTTTATGAATACATAATTGTAAATAAACGGGTTTGAAGGAGGATGTGTCGGCGATGTGTTTTATTATTTCAGAAAATCGGATATTCGAATGGCAATTAATTCGCCCCGAATATAAGCTTTGCTTTTTGTATAGATATTAACAGGAGTGTTGCCTTCGACTTTTATTTTCGCAGCTTTTACCGAAACGGAAACAGATTGACCTGGTTTTATTTCTTGCTGAGTAGCGATGATGTTCAAGTATTCACTCACAAGTTCAGTTTTATTTTGCTCGATGATTAGTTGTGGCTCGGAAATGTGATCAGTATAAATGGTAATCGGGCTATTATTCGTCAACAAAATGTTGAACCGGTAAAATTGGTCATGCGACTTTATTTCATTTACCTCGATATCGAGCTTTTTCATCGACTGGAATTTTTCGACAATAATATAACCTTTCATTTCGCCGGTTTTCATTTTTGTAAGGTTGGGTGGATTCATGTGTTTCGATTGAATGGCAAACAGAGTTTCTCCTTCACCGTATTTTTCGTCGTTCCATAAATCGTACTGACAAAACCGATATCCGGGCGAAGAGAGCATAATCGCAGAATCGCCGGTGTAAAAAATATAATTGCTGATGGCGGCATAATTATCGAAAAAAGCCACTTTTTTGCCTGCAGCCATTTCTTTTATTTCCAGCGCATTTGCTTCGCGATTGTAAAACGTAATTTTTAAGTGACCAACATTCGGAATGATATCGAGTGCCAAATAAATCCGAAAAACCAACAGTAAAATAATAATAGGAGCTGCCAGTCGCTTAAACCAGATTTTTATTTTTTCATCGTCGCGGATTGCAGGGTAGGTGAGTAACATTAACATCGGAATAATAGCAGCGACCCAGTGCGCCTCAATTCGGTTTTTAAAACTCATTATAAAAAACAGCAGTAAAAATCCGAGTACATTATAAAGTAAAGTTTTATGAAACTGATTTTCAATCTTTACGTTCTTTAATTTCCAAAACACAATAAATCCGGTAATCGGGCCTGCCATAGCAATGGTTCCAAAAATATAAGGTAAAATATATTTAAACTGAAAAGGTTTGGCCCTCGATACGAGATGATATTTAAAGGTTGGAAATTTGTTGTCGATTTGCCAAAGTATGTGCGGCAGTAACAATGCAGCCGAAAGGATGACAATTCCGTAAAAATACGTGCTTTTTAAAAGTTTCAGGTTGGCGATCAGCGTAATTCCAATTACAATAAATGCATGGTATTTACTGTAAATCATTGCAGGAATAATGATTCCAAGTGCAATGGAAATTTCCCAGCTTGGTTTTTCTAAAAAACGTTTAAACGCCACAAGAAAAAGCATGGTGAAAAAAAGCAGAGGAATGTCGGGGATGGCTAAAAATCCTGCAATGTGTGTGTGTATTAGCGGAAAGGAAAAAACAAAAATGGCCAAAAACCAATGGTCCTTTTTTTCTTTGAGCTCGTTTAAAATGAGTGCAAGTGTTAAGGTTGATAGCAAAATAATAAATAATCGAACGCCAATTTCGCCGGGTAAAAGAGTGTGTCCCAGACGGATAAGGAAAGCTGCCATGGGCGGATGATCGAAAAATCCCCAGTCCAGATTTTGACCGTACATCCAGTAATACGATTCGTCGGAATGCAGTCCGGTAAAAATGGATTGCAAGAGGTTAATTAAAAACCAAATTCCAAGAATGATGTAATGTTTTCGGTCGAGATTTTTCATCAGATTCAATTATTGTTTGGGAATTGCAATTAAATATTTTGTTCCGCTTGATTTTAAACTTTTTACCGGTTCTTGCAAAACAGCAGGAAATTTGTGAACAGGCAATCTTTTCCATTCTTCCGAACCTTGCAGGACCGTGTAATTGTTTAAATCGAGCAAATCTTTTTCTTTTTCATCAAAAACTAAAAAATGATTTTTGGTAACAGGTAAGGTAAAAACAGTGTCCATGCTTATCACATTAAATTCGTCGTTACTATGAATTCGAATGTTCGAAGCGGCCCTGATATTTCCGTAAACATAAACCCGATCGGTTTTTTTGATGTTCTGCTGGTGTAAAATATCAACTAATTGTTGACCTGGATTTGGCATTAACAGCGGATATAGCAAAATGAATCCATTAAAAAAGAGCAGCATCAATCCGTTTGCAATGATATGCTCTTCCGAAACCGTTTTAAAAACGCCCCAAAGCCAGGAAGTAATAATTGAAACCCCAACTACCAGCCCGAAAATTAAAAGTAAATTGGGAAGAATAAAAATGGCATACAAAATACCGATGCTGAGGTTAACAATGTTAAGGATCAAAAGAATTTTGATAATTGTTTTTTTGAAACCAGTTTCGGAACCGATAAAAATTGACGCAAAAAGCAAAGTGCTTAACGGAATTACTGGTAAAATATAGCGGTCGTAAAATTTAAAAACTGCGGCTGACATTATTATAATCAGAATGATCCAAACGATAATAAATCCAAAAACCGATTTTTCTTTGTTGCCGGCTTGTTTGAAAAATGCTTTTAACTGTTTTGGTTTCGAAAAAGCAATCAATACCCAAGGAATCAAAAAAGCAAAAAGATTGATGATTCCCAGTCCGCCGTTTTTGAGAATAAGACCTAGTTTTGAAGTAACACGCCCACCAACCTGATCGGCAAAAAACGAATCGAGATAAACAACGCCATGCTCGAAATACATAATAATAAACCAACTGAGCGCAATTAATACCGAAAAAACAATTGGAATTGGCGATAAAAGTTTGCTTAGTTTTACTTTGTTCCAGGGATTAAAAAGTAGAAAAAGCATGCTCACTCCGGCAAAAGCAGCTGCCGGAATTCCTTTGGTTTCGAAAGCCAAAGCGGCGCCCAAATACGCCATCCAATAAAATTTTTTTTCAGGATTTTCGCGGTTCATAATTTCCAAAAATCCCCAGGCGCTGATCGTTAAAAACAATACCAGCAGAATGTCGGGGATCGACCGGCCTGCACTAATAATTACCAGCGGATTGGCAGCAGTGATAAAAGCTGCGGTGCTAGCAACTTTTCGATTTTGCGATAACGATTTGGCCATTAAATAAGTGACCACAACCAGAAGCGCGCCGGCCAGCCAAAAAAACAATCGCGATGAAAAAGGACTTACTCCAAATAATTTATAACTGCCAATTAAAACCCAATAACTAACAATCGGTTTTAAAAATCGTGGAGTTCCGTCTGCTTTGTAAGGCG
>JBNKOT010000364.1:0-8413 GCA_050294855.1 Draconibacterium sp.
GGTTTGGCGCGACATTACAAAAAGTATACGTGCTGAAAAGGAATTGAAGAAACTGTCGCAGGCAATCGAACAAAGTCCTTCAGTTTTTGTGTTAACCGATACAGAAGGTTACATTGAATATGTAAATCCCCAATTTACCAAATTAACTGGATACACTCAACAAGAAGTGTTTAAACGGAGTTCAAATATTCTACGCTCTGGAAATCAAACAAAAGTCTTTTATCCACAATTATGGAAAATGATTTCCAATGGAAAAGTATGGACAGGCGAGTTTCAAAACAAAAAAAAGAATGGGACATTGTATTGGGAATCGGCAACGGTTTCACCGGTTTTTAACGAAAAAAACGAGATCATTAACTTTATGAAATTGGCTGTCGACATTACTGAACAAAAACGTTTTGAAGACACTCAAAAATTATTGCTTGAAATCGCTCAACTCTCAACCGAACATTTTTCGCTGCATTCTTTTTTGGCCGAAGTTCACGAAAGACTAAAACACATCGTACGTGCCGACAACTTTTATGTGGCCTTGCAAAACGAAAACGACAATTTATTTACTTTCCCCTACCACTACGATGAATTTGATAACATTCCGTTAAATACACCTGTTGATTTTAGTGGTGGTTACACCGATTATGTACTTAAAACAAATGAATCGTTGATTATTACCCCCGATTATCAGAACGTAATAGAAGAAAAAGGGATAGTAAAAGGTTATGGCGACGAATTATCGGTTTGGCTTGGTGTACCGTTTAAAACCAGATCGGGGAATAAACCAAACGGAGTAATTGCCATTCAGGATTATAAAAACACCGAAACTTATACGGAAGTCGATAGAACCATCATGGAAATTTTGGCGCATTCCATCGGAAGTTTTATCGAACGAATTAAATTCTTGCAAGAGTTGATCATTGAAAAGGAAAAAGCAGAAGAAAGCGATCGCTTAAAATCGGCATTTATGGCCAACATGAGTCACGAAATAAGAACGCCAATGAATGGTATTTTAGGATTTACCGAGCTGCTGCTAACGCCGGAACTAACCAGCGAAGAAAAAGAAAATTACATCCAGATTGTTCATCAAAGCGGGCAACGAATGTTGGATACCGTTTCTAATATTGTTGAGATTTCGAAGATTGAAGCCGGTATGGTTAGCATGAATATTGACGATACAAATATTAACGATCGGGTCGACGATTTAATTCAGTTTTTTAAACCCGAAGCAGCAAAAAAAGGAATAATACTTTCGCTCGATGCTAAACTTCCCGATGAGTTTTCTACTGTTTCAACCGATCGGAACAAATTCGATTCCATCCTGACCAACCTGATAAAAAATGCCATAAAATACACCGATTCGGGAGCGATAAATGTGGGATGCAAATTAAAAGAATCGGAAATTGAGTTTTATGTGAAAGACACCGGAATCGGAATTCCCCTAGCTCGGCAGCAAGCAATTTTTAATCGCTTCGAACAAGCCGACATTGGTGACACTCGAGCTTTTGAAGGATCAGGGCTTGGACTTGCAATTACTAAATCTTATCTCGAAATGATGAACGGAAAAATCTGGCTCGAAAGCATCCCAAAAGTAGGGTCGACCTTTTTGTTTACCATTCCCTATAATTTTAAAACAACAAACGATTTCGAGGATATTACTAGCCCAAAAGAGGAGAATGATAATCAAACAGTAAATGATTTAAAAATTTTAATTGCCGAAGACGATGAAAGTTCTGTTTTATACATCAGTGCGATCATGAAAGAATTATGTAAAGAAATTGTCGTGGCTAAAAACGGGAAAGACGCAGTAGAAATTTGCAGAAATCAACCCGATATTGATCTGGTTCTTATGGACATTCAAATGCCAAAGTTAAATGGACACGAAGCAACAAAAGAAATAAAGAAATTTAATCCGAAAATGGTGATCATTGCACAAACGGCATATGCAATGATGGAAGATGAAAAAAAGGCATTAAATGCAGGCTGCGACGATTATATTTCGAAACCGATAAATAAGGATGTTTTACACCAAAAAATTAAAAATATTTTCAAAAAAACCTAAATTTCGACTTTAATCAAATAAACCTATAAAACTAAAACGATGAAAAATGTAACATTCTTTATTTTTGCGTTGGCATTAGTGATTTCAGCGAATGCCCAAACCGGCAAAGTTTACGACAACCTTTCGATGAAAAGTGAGATTCTTAAAATGGATCGAAAATATGCGATTTATCTTCCTCCTGATTATGAAACCTCGGAAAGAAGTTACCCCGTTTTGTATTTGTTGCACGGAGGCGGCGACGACCAAACAGGGTGGGTGCAATTTGGCGAAATTCTAGACATTGCCGACAAAGCAATTAAGGCCGGTACAGCCACCGCTATGATTGTGGTAATGCCCGATGCAAACACCGGACAGCGCGGTTATTTTAACGACATTAAAGGAGAATGGCGTTACGAAGATTTTTTCTTTGAAGAATTGATGCCTTTTGTAGAAAAAACGTATCGGATAAAAAGCGAAAAACGTTACCGTGCAGTTGCCGGACTTTCGATGGGTGGTGGCGGCACTTTTGTTTATGCGCTGCGTCATCCCGAATTATTTTCGTCGGCTTGCCCATTAAGTGCGTCGTGCGGCCCGCTACGAATGGAAGACATGAGCAGATATACTTCGCGTCCGGGAATGGAGGATGTAACGAAGGAACAAATCGAAACCTATTTCAAAAAACACAGTGTTCCTGAAATGATGAAAAATATGCCCGAAAATCAGAAAAAACAGGTAAATTGGTTTATCGATTGTGGCGACGACGATTTTTTATACGAAGGAAATGCATTGGTTCATATCGAAATGCGTAAAAACGAAATTCCTCACGAATTCAGAGTTCGCGACGGAGCACATAACTGGACATATTGGCGCGAATCGTTACCGGTGGTTTTATCGTTTATTTCGGATACATTTCATCAGCATTAAAATTGAGCCGAAGAAAGAAGGCTGTCTCAAATACTCATTAACAAGTCATTTTGAACATGTTTCAAAATATTAATCTAATGATAAACAGATCCTGAATCCGTTAGCTGACAGACAGGATGACGAAAAAATGAAATTCATTTATTGTGAGACCGCCTCTTTTTATTTTCTAGTTTCAGACCAATAGAATTATTGGATTAGTGTCGGTATTTTTATCGAATAAATCAATTAAAGGTTCAACAGAAAAGTACGATGGGTACAACAAAAATCATCCATATTATTGCCATCCTTATTTTGGTCAACTTAACTACCTGTAAGGAAACAAATCTGAAAAAAGCGAAGCAACCCAACATCGTTTATTTATTGGCCGACGACATGGGAATAGGTGATTTAGCTTGTTATAATGCTGAATCGAAAATACCCACTCCTGCCATGGATGCGTTGGCAGAAAACGGAATACGATTTACCGATGCACACACAAATTCTGCCGTTTGTACACCTACCCGTTATGGAATATTAACCGGAACTTATGCATTTCGAACCCGATTAAAATCAGGCGTTTTGTGGGGTAGTTCGCCTTCGTTAATAAAAAAGGATGAAGCAACAGTTGCAACGCTTTTACAAAAAAATGGATACAATACCGCGTGTATTGGAAAATGGCATCTGGGATTAAACTGGCAAACCAAAGAAAAGGGAACTATATTAAGCGATAACTGGAGCGAAGACAACGCAAAAATAGATTATTCACTTCCGATTGAATTTGGTCCAAACGCTGTTGGATTCGACTACTTTTTTGGGATTCCGGCGTCGCTCGACATGCCCCCGTATTTGTACATCGAAAATCAGTATGCGCTTGGAATTCCAACTGAAATAAGCAACGAAGGCGGACGAAAAGGAATCACCGTTCCGGGATTTAAGGCAAAAAAAGTAATGCCCGATTTAACGCAAAAAGCGGTAGATTTTATTAAACAACAAAAATCAGAAAAACCCTTCTTTTTGTATTTTCCATGGACCGCACCACATACTCCGGTGGTTCCAAACGATAAATTTATTGGGAAAAGTGCTGCAGGAAAATACGGCGATTTTGTTGTTGAATGCGATGCAACAGTTCAAAGAATTGTTCAGGCACTCCAAGAAATGGGTTTATACGAAAATACCATTCTTATTTTAACTTCCGACAACGGTTGTTCGCCACATGGGTTTCCAATCGAGGAAGAACTAAAATTTGATCATAACACAAGCAATGGTTACAAAGGCCGAAAATCGCATTCGTACGATGGTGGGCACCGCGTGCCATTTATTGTTTCGTGGCCCAAATCGATTAAAAAAGGGACGACGTCTGATGAAATAATTTGTTCTACCGATTTGTATGCAACGGTTTCGGATCTTATTGGACATCAATTAACGGAATTTGAGGCACTCGACAGTTACAGTTTTCTTCCGGTGCTAAAAAACGAAAATTACAAAAAAACAATTCGCGAAACGACCATTCATCATTCGTTAAACGGACATTTTTCGATCCGTAAAGGAAACTGGAAATACATCGATGCAAAAGGACACGGTGGATTTGCAGAGATAAAAGAAGATGTTCCGGTAGATTCGGTTCAGTTATACGATTTATCAAAAGATTTAGCTGAAACCAAAAATGTTTATGCTGAAAATCCAGCGGTAGTTGCTGAACTTAAAAATTTATTAGAACATTATAAAAAACAAGGTTATAGTCGAACAAAATAAACCAAAACAATTTAATCCATCGTTTCCCACCATTTTGTGAAGGTTTGTGTGCTATCGTTCAAATCTACCAACTCCCCTATTTTAGGTGTGATCATTGGTATTTTCGCCGTTTCGTTTAAAGCCGAAATTGTTTTTAAAGGCGTATCCCAGGCATGATTTGCCAGCGCAAATTTCATGGAATGAACCGGAAATAATCGTTTGGCATTTAAATCTTTGGCAGCCTGCAACACCTGATCGGGCATCATATGAACGTATTTCCAGCTTTGATTGTACTGTCCGTTTTCCAGAATTACCAGATCAAATTGACCAAACTTTGCTCCGATTTCTGCAAAATGATGATCGTAACCACCATCGCCACCGATAAATATTTGTGCCGATGGAGTTTTTAGAACAAACGAAACCCAGAGTGTTTTTCTATGAATAAATCCACGTCCCGAAAAATGGCGTGCCGGAGTTGTATGAAAAACAAATCCATCGGCAAATTCGGTTTTTTCGAACCAGTCCATTTCTTGTATCGAATTACGATCGAATCCCCAGCTTTCGAAATGCGAACCAACCCCGAGTCCGGTAATTACCTTTTTGGTTTTTGATTTTAATTGCGATACGGTTTTATAATCCAGATGATCCCAGTGATCGTGTGTAATCACCAGATAATCCAATTCCGGAATATCATCGACAGCATATCGGTCGGTTCCTTCGAAAGCTTTTACAGAAAACGAGAATGGCGACGCATTTCCGCAAAAAACCGGATCAACCAAAATCTTTTTTCCATCGAGCTGAATAAAATAAGAAGAGTGTCCAAACCAAACCAATACATTTTGGTTTGCAGGCAAAGTAAGTAAATCGGTTTTTTCGGAAGGAATGATTTGCAGTGGTTTTTTATTCTTCGCCGAAAAGTATTCTTTCAGCATTTGAAAAAAACCATTTTCGCTGGTAATTTGTTGTGTTGGATTGAGGTTTTTAAATTCACCATCTTTAAAATGTGGCGATTTTTTTATCCGTTCCAATCGCGCGCCGGCAGGAATTTTTCCAAATTTTGCTTGTTGCATAAAAAGTGTAACAAGCAAAACCAAAAACACTATTACAGAGCCAAATATGATCATAAATCGTTTTAATTTCATGGTGAATATTCAAAGGTATTTCATTCCGGTTTTTTCAAGAAAACTATGCCTTGATTAACAGTGCGAATAAAAGAATGTTTACGCCATTTTCTTTCCTATTTTATGAAAATATCAGAAGCATGATTATTTATTAACAAAAACAAGAAAAACTAAGGTGCAAACAACGTCAGTTTGAAATTAAAAAAAATGATGTATATTTGATTTCAACACCACATTTTAACACTTTTAGCTTCATTGGGAATATGAAAAAAGAAGTATCTAAAACCGATTATGCTCCTTCAGAACGTGCAAATCGAATCGAGTTAATAAAGCAAAATCTGCTATTAAAAAACAGTGATCTACTAGTTAATCTTGGCAATTCAGTCTTGCAAATGCTGGTAATTTTGAATAAACAGCGGCAGATTGTTTATGCCAACAAAGTATTTCTGGAACTGCTCGGATTGCCATCAGACGATAGTTATATTGGGAAACGGCCGGGAGAAATACTACTTTGTACACATGCAGAACTCACTGCCGGAGGATGCGGAACAACAAAATTTTGTAGTACCTGCGGCGCGGTAAATTCAATTCTGGAAGCACAAAGCGGTGTTGAATCGGTAAAGGAAACCCGGTTTTTAACAAATAATCAGGTTGCACTTGATTTACTGGTAAAAGCCACACCTTATACCACCGACGGACAAGAATTCACCTTCTTTGTTATTTCCGATATCAGCAATAAAAAACGCAGGCAGGTACTGGAACGTGTATTTTTTCATGATGTATTAAACAGTGCCGGAGGTATTTCAGGACTTTCAGGAATTTTGAACGAAATTGAAGAGCAGGAGGAAAGAGTGGAAGTTGCGGATATGATTCATCAGGCATCGAATAATTTAATTTCTGAAATTGTCTTACAAAAAGAAATCAGCGCTGCCGAAAATGGCGATCTGGAATTAAAAATTGAAGAAGTTAATTCGCTATCGATTCTTAAACAAGTTGCCGATTTGTATTCCAAACACGAAATAACTGCTGGAAAATTCATCGAAATCGATGCGAAATCTGCGAATTTCACCTTTAACACAGACCCGCTGCTTTTACGAAAAATAATCGGGAATATGCTAAAAAATGCACTCGAAGCATCGTTACCTGATTCAACCGTTACTTTGTCGGCTAGTAATACCGACAAGATTCAATTTTCAGTTCACAACGACAGTTACATCGAAAAACGAGCACAACTGCAATTGTTTAAACGCTCTTTTTCGACAAAAGGAACCGGCCGTGGATTAGGAACCTACAGTATGAAACTTTTTGGTGAAAAATATTTAAAAGGAAAAGTTGGCTTTATCAGCAATGAAGCACAAGGAACTACATTTTATGTCCAACTCCCTTAAATCGAATCTGGATTATTCTTAAAATACCGACGAAGTAAAACTTTTTTCAGATCTCTTACAATTACCTGATGAGCAATAATTTCAACGTTGTTGTAATGCGGTAATTCGCGTTCGGCTTTGGCAATTTCGCGTTCAGTAATATCAACCTGGTACAAAACCGAAAGCAACAAATCGTAATTCCGCTCAATCAATAAGGTTATTTGCTCTATCAATTGCTGATGAAGCTCTTCGTATGCATGATTGGTGTCGCCTGAAAATTTGATTTCAACGCCAAACATACCAAAGTCTTTCATAATTTGTTCTGCGGTTTCAATCACAATTTCTGCACGATCGAAGTGGCTGGAAACATTGTTATTATTAACTTGTGGAAAATCCATTGCTCTAGTTTTAATCAAAACTACCTTAAAATTCTGAGTCGGCAAATTTCTTACTAAAAGAAAACAATTTCTTATTTTTGATGCATGAACACAAGCGAAAGAAAAGCACACTGGGAGCATATCTTTCAAACAAAAGATACTACAAAAGTTAGCTGGTACCAAGCCGTTCCAAAAACTTCGATAAGTTTGATCGGCGAATTAAACCTGCCCAAATCAGCAAAAATTATTGAGGTTGGCGCAGGCGATAGTTTCCTGTGCGATTATTTACTCGAGGAAGGATATTCCGAAATTTCTTTACTCGACATTTCGGAAAAAGCTTTGGAAAAAGTAAAAATCAGACTGACCGGAAAAGAAAATAATATCACGTTTTTACCAATCGACATTACCAAATTTAATTCCACACAAAACTTTGACCTTTGGCACGATCGCGCCGCCTTTCATTTTTTAACTGAAAAAAAGGATGTCGAAAAATACGTAAATAATGTTTCAGAAAATATTCGTTCGCGAGGATATTTAATCATTGGCACATTTTCCGATAATGGGCCAAACACTTGCAGCGATCTTACCGTTCAGCAATATTCAGACAAGGAGTTGATGGAATGCTTTCAGGAAAATTTCGATAAAATAAAATGTTTTCAGGAAAAACACATCACTCCGTCGAACAGCAGTCAGAATTTTACTTTTTGCGTTTTTCAGCGAAAATGAATCCTAATATCTATTCGAACTGCACAGGTTTTCTTAATCTATAAAATTGGGAATATCTATTTTGTTTTTTGCGATTTATTTGACTTTTATCTTTATTTTTATCGAATACTTAAATCAATAAACTCATGAAAAAGCTAATTATTCCTTTTCTTTTTT
>JBNKOT010000365.1:0-3618 GCA_050294855.1 Draconibacterium sp.
TCGTAAAGCAAAATATGCTGTTGCCTTTGCGGGTGCCGGCATTTATGTGGAAAGCGGAATTCCTCCCTTCAGAGGAGAAAATGGCCTTTGGAATACCACCGAGCCAATTTTTCTGGAAATCGAATTCTTTAATAAAAAACCTTTGCAATCTTGGTTGAAAATTAAAGAAATATTCTACGATAAACTTGCTGATGCAGCACCAAATCTGGCCCACGAAACTTTGGCAAAAATGGAAAAACGAAGTTTCCTCGAAACCATAATTACTCAAAACATCGATCATTTGCATCAGCAGGCAGGGAGTAAGTGTGTTTACGAGTTGCACGGAACCTACAAACAGTTAATTTGTACCGAGTGCAGTTCGGAATACGACATGAGTTTTGCCAATCTCGACTACCTGCCTCCAACTTGTTTTGTTTGTAAAGGAATTTTAAAACCCGACTTGGTTTTTTTTAACGAACCCATTCCGGCTTTTGCAAAAAAACGTTCGTTCGAAGAAGCTGTAAAAGCAGACGTTTTTATTATCATCGGAACAAATGCAGAAGTATTACCTGCTGCCGATATTCCGGTTACGGCGAAAAAAAACGGCGCTAAAATTATCGAAATCAATATAAAACCTTCGCATTACACCAATACAGTAACCGACATTTTTTTAGAAATGAAAGCTACCGAAGCCATGAAAGAAATTGGGGAATTATTGTATTTATGAGTTACTCTTGAATTCTTATTTCTCCGTTTAAAGTTAGCGGTTTCTGCCCTGTCGATTCAATTAGTACCTCGGTTGAAATCGTCGGCTCCGTCGAATTCAATTCTTTGTTAAACAACTTAATTGTGGTTTTTCCAAAAGGTTTTAAAACGCCTATTTTACCCTCCGCAATTATGGCGTCACCATCTTTTAATTTGTGTACAATTTTAACGACCGATTTTTTTGAAGCCACCTGCCCAAAATTCTGAATTCCGTTGTCGATGTAACGTGGTAATACATTTTCGCCACCCCAGGCATCGCGGGTTAATTGTCCGTTTACCGGAATTGGCTAAAACAAATCCATAAACCGACCGCTAAAAATAAGTCCGTTCCATTCTTTTGGAAGTTCTCGCTCGGGAACCTGCGCTGATGCTTCTATTCCGAACAATAGCAGTAATAAAATACAAATGTTATTACCGTAAATTTCTTGTACAAATTCATAATTGTGGCATTAATTAAGTTTAGCAATCTCACTAGGTTTTAGTTTGTTAAAAGTATGAAACGAACATGAATTTTCTTCATTCTAAATTCACCAACAAGAATGATTAAAATTTATGTGAGTTCCTGAATGTCTTCAAATTTTTTGAACATTCAGAAATCAAAAAATTTTAAACAGATGAAATGAAAATGTTTCTCTTTTGTTTTTAATATTGGTAAACCTTAGGCTAATTTTCAGATTTCCCTTATCCTTTTTACCTTTCGTGGATATTCAAAAAATCGAGTATAGGAAATATAATTACAGGATTTTAACGATTCACCTGAAATAAAGATTCTTTAGCAGATTTTTATTCCAAAATCTTATTCAACAATAAAAAATAAAAACAGCAATAAAACAAATTTTTCATATAAACTTATGTTTATATTATTAAAGATTATTGTATTTTTGGCGAACTCAAAAAAATTAAAAAGACAGTAATATTCTGATTGAAAACAAAATGCTCATCCTTTCAATTGATAATGAATAAAATACAAAAAGATGTTTATCCCCGTATTCTGTTGATTGACTTGAAAACATACATTTATTACACATGAAAAAATTCATATTATACATAATTGCCGGTCTGTTTAGCATTTCATGTGCTGCACAAACCAAAGATACCATAAGTATTCAGGAAGTTCTGATTCACGGAAAAATCACGAATCAATACAAAGAATTTCAAGCCGATGAAAATATGGTGGTTAGCAAATCAACCGGCGACATGTTGCAGCAAATTCCAGGTTTATGCACTACAAAACGCAGTTCGTTTTCGATCGAGCCAAGCATAAATAACTTTAAATACGATCAAATAAATACAACAATTAACGGAGGAATGTCGGCCTCAAATTCGTGCCCCAACCGAATGGATCCGATTGCGACGAGAATTTCGCCAGACGAAATCGACAGAATAGAAATTGTACGCGGCCCGTACGAGGTTAAATATGGTCAGATCATGGGAGGATTTTTAAATCTTGTTTCCAACACCAACCCGGCTTATACAAAGTGGACATCCACCGGAGGAGTTGCTTCGGAATACAATTTTAATGGAAATGGGAAAATTGTTTCGGCCGACATTAAAGCTGGGAATAACTATTTCGATTTCGATTTTAGTGCCAATTACCGCAATTTCGGAAATTATACTTCGGGAAACGGAACCGAAATTTCGTCGTCGTACAAAACGTATGGAATAAATTCGGGATTGGGTTTTAACCTTTCAAAAAACCAACGGATCTTTCTAAATTATATCTACTCAGAGGCAAAAGATGTGATGCACGCGGGTTTGCCGATGGATGCAAAATACGACAAAAGCAACATGTTTTCGATCGATTACAAGATTAAACAAATCAGTAAAAATATATCGTCTTTTCAGTTGAAACTATTTGCGGCACACGAAGATCATTTAATGACCAATGAATATCGGCCAAATGCAGTAATGGCGCTGGCAAATACCCCGGTTGTTTCGAACGATTTTGGCGGCAGATTCAACTTAGAACTTCTGCTGGCAAAAAACGGGGTAATGAACTTTGGTGCCGATTTTAAACACCTTGCAAAAGATGGAAACAAGAATGTAACACAATTTAAAAATCCGTGCACAAATCCGCCAACAGTTTTTAATCCTCCAAACGAAAAAGAGTTCGAAGTCTGGCAAAATTCAAACAGTCAGGACATTGGAGCATTTGTAGATTTTAAATTCAACTTTTTAGAAAAAATAAATGCAAAAGCCGGAGCAAGAACAGACTTTATTCGGAGCGATATAAAATCGCCGGAGCAGGATTTTATAAATCTATACAACGGTAATATCACTCCGGATAATATCCAGAATTTTAATTACTACACGCAGGTTAAATATAGTTTCGATAACAACTTTGACATAGAATTATCCTTGGGACACGGCACCCGAAATCCAGGTTTGCTTGAGCAATTTATAAATCATTTTACGATCGGGTTAGATGCTTATGAATACGTTGGAAATCCGCATCTTAAATCAGAAAGTAACAATCAAATTAATTTGATGCTCAGTAAAACACATAAAAATTTCTCCACTTATGTCGATCTGTTTTATGCTCAAATAAACAATTATATCACGGCTGCGGTAGACTCAAGTATTCCCCGGAAATTTCTACCCTGCAAAGAACCAAAATTCTCAAAGCAGTTTATTAATATCGACAAAGCCATGCAGTACGGAATTAATGTTGGAGCAAAAATGGTATTTCTCAAAGACTTTTCTGCCAACCTCGATTTATCGTACATTTATGCCGAAAATATCGATTCAAAAGATCCGCTGCCAGAAACTGCTCCCTTTACTTCCAGAGTAACTTTAAGGTATCAACATAAAAATTTGCAGCTTAATTTAGAAAACGAATACCAGGCAAAACAAACCCGGGTTTCTTCGTTGGTT
>JBNKOT010000366.1:0-5870 GCA_050294855.1 Draconibacterium sp.
GGGGCAAAGTTAAGCATTCCATTTTTTTAATGCCTCAAAATTCATCTCGTTTTCAATGTTTTTTGCTTCAGGAGTATAAAGAAATTCCAATTCTTTGCTAAAATACTCAACGATTTTACCGCGAACCATTTTCATCGAGCCGTTTAGCAGCTGATTTTCTTGTGTGAATGCTTCGGGTAAAACCACCATTGTTGCAGGCAACCAGCGTTCCGGAAACATGTCGGCATGTTCGCCTCCTTTTTTGTAAAGGTTTATTTCGTCGGTCAGTATTTTTAACGATTCACGGTTTCCTTCATCGGAACCCGGTTTTATGTTTTTCTTTTTCAGTTCGCGGTTAATCGCATCGATATCGGGAACCAACATCCCAACTGTATATTGGTTTTGATTGTTGTAAAGCATTGATTGCAGAATAAAGGACGATTGATCATTAAAGGCTTCTTCAATCCCTTCAGGACTGTATTTTTCTCCATCGTTTCCAATCAGTAAGCTTTTAAATCGGCCCAAAACATAAAGGTAACCTTCGTTGTCAATGTAACCCATGTCACCGGTGTGCAGCCATCCATCTTTTAAGGTTTCTGCAGTTGCGGTTGGATTGTCCCAATAACCCAGCATTACATTGTCGCCTTTTACTACAATCTCACCTTTTGTGCCAGTTGGTAATTCAATTCCATCGTCATCAAGAATTTTAAGTTCAATGTTTTTTACGAGTCTTCCTGATGATCCAAATTTTGTGTCGTCCGGAACGTTTGATGAGATAACTGGAGCAGCTTCTGTAAGTCCGTAACCTTGACAAACCGGCATTCCGATTGCAAAAAAGAAACGTTGCAATTCAATATCAAGCAAAGCACCACCACCCACAAAAAACTCAAGTTTTCCACCAAACCCGGCACGAATTTTCGAGAATAATATCTTGTCGAAAATCCACAATAAGGGTTTATAAATAAAAGTAAAACCTTTTCCTTTTTTCTTTCCGTTGCCGTTGTATTTGTAGGCCAGTTTTAAGGCAAACTGAAAAACGTTGTATAATTTCTCTCCTTTTTTGCGAATGCCGGCTTCAATATTTTTTCTGAACGCTTTTGAATACGCCGGCACGCTCATCATTAAAGTGGGTTTAATTTCGTTGATATTTATGGGAATATTTTTTAACGATTCCATCGGAGATTTTCCAATCTCGACAGAAGCGATACTGGCGCCTTTGTACATAAAAACATACAAACAGGTTGTGTGTGCAAATGCATGATCCCAGGGTAGAATTGCCAGCGTTTTCCATTCTGTTTTTAATTCCATCAGCGAATTTGCCTGCACCACATTTGCGGCATAATTTAAATGCGATAACATAATTCCTTTGGGATCAGCAGTCGTACCTGAGGTGTAGGAAATATTGGCTACATCGTGGGGTTGAATTTTTTCCCAAACTGCATCGTATTTCCCCGGATTATTGTTTCGAAGTAATTTCCCTTTTTGCAGGAGTTCTTTGTAATCTACATCGTTTTCTCCCGGATCTTCTTTCCCGTCAAGATAAATTACCTTTTCCAATTTTGGTAATTCATGTCGAATGTCTTCAACTTTTTGGGCATGTTGTTTCGATACGAAAATATATTTGCTTCCACTGTGTTGCAAGCGAAAAGTTAACTCGTTTTCTTGCAGACGAATCGACAAAGGAACATTAATTCCACCGGCATATAACATTCCGAGTTCACTAATAATCCAATCGTTTCTGCCATCGGAAATGAGTCCGGCCCGGTCTCCTTTTTTAAAACCCAACTCGATTAATCCGGCTGCTAAATTTAAAACATATTCGCGTGTTGCAGAATAAGTGGTTCCCTCATATTTCCCTTTGGTTTTTTCCCAGAGATAAATGTTATTTGGATAATTGGCGACAGCAGTTTCAAAAAGTTCGATGATCGTTTTCATTCCTTCCAGTATTAGTTTCTCAAATGTAAGAAAAATTGGTAAAAGCGATTTTTGGAGGGGTGAAAATAAAAGCCCGGCGAACCAGGCTTGTTTTGTTGAATTTATTCGTTCATAAAAGTATAAACTGTTTTTTCGTTGTAGGTTTCACCGGGTTTTAAAAGAGTTGTGGGAAATTCAGGCTGATTTACAGAATTCGGATAATGTTGAGTTTCGAGCGCAATTCCAGAAAAGCTTCCAAATTTATTCTCTCCATTTATAATTAATTCGGGATTCCAGAAACCAGTGTAAACCTGTATGCCGGGTTGTGTGGTGCGAACTTCAATTTTACGACCGCTGTTTTTTTCTTTCAAAGTACCAATATATTTTAAGGCTCCGCTTTCGTTGTCTAACACAAAATTGTCGTCGTAGCCTTCTTTTAAACCTGCAGTATTTATTTTTTTTGAGGTGGTAAAATCAAAAGCTGTTCCTTTTACCGGTACAATTTTTCCGGTCGGAATCTGATCAACCATTTCTGTCATTTTTGTTGCAGTCAATTCTAACTCATGATTTAATATATTTTCTTTTCCACCGGTTAAGTTGAAATACGAATGGTTGGTTAAATTCACCACGGTTGTTTTATCGGTTTCAGCCAAATATTCGATGGTAAGATTACTTGCTGAATCGAGTGTGTAAATACAAGTTACTTTTAAATTTCCCGGATAATTTTCTTCCCCGTCTGGACTCAAATAACTGAGTTTTATTCCAACTTTATCATTCTCCTCAATGGTTTCCGCATCAAATAATTTCTTATCGAAACCAACTTTTCCACCGTGTAGGTGGTTCGGTCCGTTGTTGATCGCCATGTCATACGATTTTCCTTCAATTACTAGTTTCCCATTGGCGATGCGGTTGCCAAATCTTCCAATAATTGCTCCGAAATAAGGATAACTACTCAAATATTCATCGCTGATATAATTGTCTAACTGCTCGAAACCACAAACAATATTTTCAACTTTTCCATGTTTGTCGGGCATTTCAATGCTGGTAATAATTGCCCCATAATTGGTTATTTTAACTATTGTTTTGTCGTTCGAAAGGGTAAACAGTGTTGCTGTCGATCCATCTTTTAATGTTCCAAAAAGGGCTTTTTCTAATTTCATATTGTTGAGTTTTATTTTTGTTTAGCTCGAATACCTATAAAAATGCAAAATAAGAATAATCTTACTGGTAGGTACTGGTAGTGTTTAAAAACATGTAAATTCACTTAAAAAATTCTACATTTGTACAAACTAATACTAAATGGCCAGGCGAATAATCATAATCGACTCAAGATCATCAAAACCCAAATATCGTCAAATTATCGATTCTGTGTACCATGGAATTGAACGAAAAGTCTTAAAAAAAGGAGATAAAATTCCATCTATCAACCAAATATGTTCGGAATACGGACTTAGCAGAGATACGGTGATGGCGGCTTTTAACGAACTAAAGGCAAAAGGTATTTTATTAAGTCAGCCCGGAAAAGGCTATTATATTTCGAGTATCGAAACACAACACGAAGAAAAAATATTTGTATTGTTCGATGAGTTAAACGCATTTAAAGAAGATTTGTATAATTCTTTAATGAACAGTTTGCGCGGCAAGGCAAATGTGGAGGTGTATTTTCATCATTTCAATTATAAGGTTTTTAAAAGTCTCATTGCAGAAAGTATTGGCAATTATACTTCGTATATTATAATGCCGGCTACTTTTGATAATACACAACATTTGCTGGCAAAAATCCCAAAAGACAAAGTTTTTATTCTGGATCGGTACAAACCCGAATTAAACAGGTATCCAGCTGTTTTTCAGGATTTTGAAAAAGATTTTTACGATGCACTTACCGATGGTATTTTGTATTTAAAAAAATACCGGAAACTGGTTTTTGTAAATCCAGGAGGTAAAGAACCCGAGGAGCGGGTTGTGGCCTTTGAAAAATTCTGTAAGGAGCATTTATTTAATTACGAGGTTGTTAAATCGTTGCAGGGAGTTCGTCCTTCGCTTTACGAAGCTTTCTTTTTGATTTCGGATAGAGATTTGGTGAAACTGGTGAAAATTGCAAAGGATTATAAATATAAATTGGGTAAAAAATTTGGTATTGTTTCTTTTAACGACACCATGTTAAAAGAAGTAGTGGCAGGTGGGATTACAACCATTTCGACCGACTTTGTTGCAATGGGTAAAACCTTGGCAGATATGGTTTTAAGTCACGAGAATAATCATGTTCGGAACCCTTCGAAATTGATTCTACGAAATAGTTTATAAATGTTAAAACTGTTTTGTAACATTATTTGGGGTGTACAAAATAACACTTTAAAATATATATTTGTGAAGGTGTCACCTACCAGTACCTACCAGTTGAGAACTCGATCGATCATCAGATCGTTTCTTGAACAAAACAAGCTGAACACAGAAATAAAAATTATAAAAATAAATCGGTAAAAAATTATGACAAAAATTAATAGCTTAATTGAAAAAATTAACGGAGGAAATAATCCTTTGTTTCAGGAATTGTATGGAGTTGACACGGCAGTATTAAAAGAACAGGCCGACCGATATGCGGGTTTGATGAGCGAATTTGAAAAAACGTTTTCAAACGACGATGTTCAGCTTTTTAGCTCGCCGGGACGTACAGAAATTGGTGGTAATCATACCGATCATAATTACGGTCGTGTTTTGGCGGGTGCTGTAAATCTTGACAACATTGCGGTTGCGGCAAAAAACGGAACGAATACAGTTCGTATCAAGTCTGCCGGCTATCCAGAGTTTCAGGTCGAACTATCCGATTTTCAACCCGACGAAGCTGATTTTTATACTTCAAATTCGCTGGTAAAAGGTATTGCCGCGAAGATGAAAGAAAATGGTTATCAAATTGGTGGTTTCGATGCGTGTATTGAAGGTCGTGTTCCAAAGGGGTCGGGACTTAGTTCTTCGGCTTCGTTCGAAGTTTTGATCGGGACAATCATTAACGAGCTTTTTAACGATGGAAAAATGGGTGGCGTAGAAAATGCGATCATCGGACAATGGAGCGAAAATAATTATTTCGGAAAACCGTGTGGTTTAATGGATCAAACGGCGTGTTCGGTTGGTGGATTAATTACCATCGATTTTAAAGATCCGGCCAATCCAATTGTTAAAGAAGTTGATTTTGATTTTGTTTCTACCGGATTTTCGTTGGTAATTACCGATGTCGGTGGTGGGCACGACGATGCTGCTTCACAGGCGGAATATGCATCCTTGCCAACAGAAATGAAAGCGGTTGCGGCCGAACTTGGCGCCAATGTTTTAAGAGAGGTTACCTTGGAGCAAATCGTAGATAAAATTCCTGCGATTCGCAAAAAAACAGGCGACCGTGCCATTCTTCGTGCCTATCACTTTCAGGGCGACAACGCCCGTGTGGTAAAACAGGTAGAAGCTTTAGAGAATAACGATTTTCAGTCGTTTCTTACAATGGTTGTTGAATCGGGATACAGTTCATACATGTACAATCAAAATATTTTTGATGTGGTACACAAAGACGAACAGGTGGTTTCGTTGGCATTGGCATTAAGCGAAATGATATTAAAAGGTTCGGGAGCCTGGCGTGTTCACGGTGGAGGATTTGGCGGTACTATTCAGGCCTTTGTTCCTCAAAGTAAACTCGATGAGTATGTAAAAACACTCGAGCATGTTTATGGAAAAGGAACTTGCCACAAATTGTTTATAAGAGCCAAAGGTTCGATTAAACTCGATTTGTAAATAGTTGAGAATTGCATCAGTTGTAGTTACTAAATATTTGTTTTAAATTATAATTGGAGAAATAAATTTGGAGTACTTACGCTGTTAACATCTTTGAAAGTATCTTCCCTCTCTTCGCGAAGAGAGGGAGAAGAGGGGAGTTGAATTATTGGTGTGAATAGATATCTGAATTGTATTTCAGAAATTACTAAAAAATAAAT
>JBNKOT010000367.1:0-1501 GCA_050294855.1 Draconibacterium sp.
TGGCCTTTTCTTCAACTGTTTTTTAAGGAATTAAAATTGATTGAGGATAAAACATTTATTGATGAAGAAAGCACTTGGAAAGCGGTGCAACTTTTACATTTTCTGGCTTTTGGAGATGAAGTCGCAGAGGACCCGCAGTGGGCTTTAAACAAAATACTTTGCGGTTTAAATATTGCTGATTTTGTGCCCACCGAATTTTCGTTAAGCGAAACTGAAAAAGCAGAATGTAATAACTTGCTTCAAGCAGTGGTGAAAAATTGGAAAGTTTTAAAAAATACATCGGTGCAGGGATTGCAAAAATCCTTTTTAGTGCGAAATGGTTTACTAAAAAAAGATCAAAACGGATTTATTGTTGAAATTGAAAGAATAACCATCGACTTGTTATTGGATAAACTGAACTGGACATTGTCGGTGATTAGTTTGCCTTGGAATAACGGACTAATTCATGTAAAATGGTAAACGAAAAAATAACGAGCAATGCCAAAGATATTCAGCAGGAGCTCAGCTGGTTTAAGGAGATTCTGAAAACACGTTCGTTACTGAATGTGAACAAAGAAACAAAATACAAAAGTGTTTACGATATTCCTCCTCACCGGTTGAATGGCAGCGGATCGGCATTTTCTGTTTTTATAAAAAAGCACGGGTTCGATTTCGAAGAACGTTTTTTGCTGGCCCTGGCATTGGTTCCACATGTAAAACCCGAATTGCTGGACATGTTCCTCGTAAATAATGATGCAACGCAACAAATTTATACCGAATTTGGTGGAAAACGCGGGAAAAACCATACCGGATTTATTCCTACCGGCGAAACGGCAATGTTTATTCTTGCCGGGAAAGACCTTCAGAAAAGGTTCTCGTTACAGCGTTGTTTCGATGGATTTCACAAATTTAATAAGGAAAGTATTTTGAGCATTGAAGAGATCGACAAAAACGAACCCATGCTAAGTGGAGCGCTCAGTGTCTCGCAGGAAGTACTCGATTTATTTACACTAGGCGAAGCCCGTAAACCAAATTTCAGTACTGAATTTCCGGCAAAACTACTTTCGACAAAAATGGAATGGAATGATTTGGTTTTGAATCACCATGTATTAATTCAGCTAAAAGAAATTGAAACCTGGATCACGCACCACAACACTTTATTAAAAGATTGGGGAATGGAAAAGTTGTTAAAACCGGGTTACAAATCGCTTTTTCACGGGCCGTCGGGAACCGGAAAAACTACGACTGCTGCACTGCTTGGTAAAAAAACAAATCGCGATGTTTACCGGATTGACCTCTCGCAGATGGTTTCGAAGTACATTGGAGAAACAGAGAAAAATCTGGCAAAAATTTTCGACCGTGCCGAAAACAAAGAGTGGATATTATTTTTTGATGAAGCCGATGCATTATTTGGAAAACGTACCAGCACCCGCGATGCTCACGACCGATTTGCAAACCAGCAGGTATCGTTTCTTTTACAACGCATCGAAGATTTTAATGGTTTGGTGATTCTGGCATCCAA
>JBNKOT010000368.1:0-8475 GCA_050294855.1 Draconibacterium sp.
TCGATTTACGGCTCTAAATTTTATCACCATAGCTCGCTATGTCTCAAAAATTTATATTGTAAATCAATCATTTACTGAAATTTGAGCTCGCTAATTTTAATCGAACTCAGGTTATTAGTTACTGGAGCCAACACTTTTACAAGCATTATAAAATATACACCGTACCTTTTTGGTTTTTTGGGAATATTAATGCTGCTTCAGGTGTTTAAAAAAGTGGGAATACTGATATTTGCTCTTCTTATTGGACGCAAAAAATAAAAATAATCAATCAATAATTTAAAATATTCACAATGAAATCACACGAAGTAGATTACAAAATTGGGGGACACGACATTCAGTATGTTGAAATTGAACTCGACCCAAGCGAAACCGTTATTGCCGAAGCCGGAGCCATGCTTTACATGAAAGACGGAATTGATTTTATCACAAAAATGGGTGATGGCTCTGAGCCAGAGCAAGGCTTGTTTGGAAAATTATTGTCGGCTGCATCACGCAAAATTACCGGCGAATCAATTTTTATCACTCATTTTACGCACCGCGGAGTTGGAAAAGGACACGTAGCATTTGCTGCTCCTTATCCCGGAACAATTGTACCAGTTAATCTTGAGGAAATGGGTGGAACTTTAATTGTTCAACGCGATGCTTTTTTATGCGCTGCGTTGGGAACAAAATTAAGCATCCATTTTAACCAAAAACTAGGTTCCGGATTTTTTGGTGGCGAAGGTTTTATTTTACAAAAACTTCAGGGCGACGGCAATGTGTTTATTCACGCCGGCGGAACGGTAATTGAACATGAATTAAGGGGCGAAACTATCCGCGTTGATACCGGTTGTGTTGTTGGATTTCAGCAAGGAATTGATTTTAGTGTTCAACGGGCAGGTAATTTAAAATCGATGTTTTTTGGCGGCGAAGGTCTATTTCTTGCAACACTTCAGGGAACCGGGAAAGTATGGTTGCAATCCATGCCAATAAGTAAATTAATCAATCAACTTTCCACCGGAGGAGCAAACAGCAAAAAAGAGGAAAGTGGTGGAATCCTGAATAATCTTTTCGAATCGTAAACTTTATAGGCCGAAAAAGCCTCAAATATTTAATTCCCTAAATAAAAACCAGTCATAAAATTCTCGTTTTAAGAATGAAAGAAAAGACTGCAATCCACCCAGCAGTCCTTTCTTTTATTTCCTTTCTTTTATCGGCTCCAAATTTTTATTCTGCGTATTAAACTTTCATTTTTCAAGTTTCAATGACCAACTGGAACAAGATCCGCGAAGAATTTCCCGTGTAAAAAATATGTTTATCTGAATCCGGCCGGAGGTTCGCCGGTTTCGCAAAGTGCGGCCGACGAAGGGAAACGTTTTTACGATAGAATGCTCGAATTTGGCGACACCTACTGGGGAAATCCGGCTCGAACGCACCGAAGTTGTCCGCACCGATCGGGAATATTAATTGCAAAAATTAAAAACCCAAAAGAAGTTGCAGCCCAGCTAATGGAGAAAAAAATTATCGTGTCGGTCTGCGGTGAAGGCGTACGAATTTCGACAAGTATTTTTAATAACAAGGAAGATATTTTGCAATTGATTGACGAGTTGAAAAATATAATTTAAACAAAATAACTAGTTGCAAAAGCTTCAATATTTATTCTTAATTCAAGCCCAAAATGCTTTCTTCAGAAATTCGTATTTTAGCAGAAAAATACAAATATGCACGAAGCATTTACATTAACTACTCCGGCATTATTATTCTCGGCAATTTCGCTGATTCTACTGGCGTACACCAATCGATTTGTGGCGTATACCGGAGTTGTTCGGAATCTCTACAAACAATATACAGAGAGTCAGAGCACAGTTTTAAAAGGCCAGATTTATAACTTACGTAAAAGACTTTACCTCATTCGAACCATGCAAATTCTGGGCGTTTCGAGTTTATTCTTTTGTGTAATTACTATGTTTCTGATCTTTATTGGAGCAACACTTTTTGCCGCCTGGATTTTTGGCGCTGCACTAATTTTGCTTTGTGCGTCGCTGGCCATATCGATTTGGGAGATACAAATTTCGGTTCATGCCCTCGAACTGCATTTAAGTAATATGGAGGAACAATAAAAAGTTCATCTGCGAAGATTTTATAATACGAAAACAAACATTTGGTTGTTTCATAATTATCGAACGTTTTTTTTAGAGAAAACAAAACACACAATTTTGTGTTGGTGCTATTAGTAAAAATCTTGTTTATCCATTATTCTAAAAATAAAAATATGAGTTATTATTTTACCACCACACTATCAGAGAAAAATTTCGACAAAGCAATTGAGCGGGTAACTTCAGCATTAAAAGAGACAGGTTTTGGAGTACTATCCGAAATTGATATGCAGGCTACATTAAAAAACAAAATCGATGTTGATATAAAAAAATACAAAATACTGGGTGCCTGTAATCCAAAATTTGCGCATAAAGCTTTAAGTTTTGAAGATAAAATTGGATTAATGCTTCCGTGTAATATTATTCTGCAAGAACTTGAAAATGGTGAAATTGAAGTTGCCGCGATTGACCCAATTGCATCGATGAAAGCTATTAAAAACAATGCTATTGCTGATCTTGCTGTTGAAGTACAGAAAATGTTGAAAGACGTAATTAAAAAACTCTAAAGTGATATTTTGAATACAGAACAGGGCATCAGTTTAACATTTGCGAAATCGATTAAGCTGAATTCTTCCTATCATTCTCCAGGCATTATTAACCAGAGTTTCTATGGAAAATATCAAATCAAATAGTTGTCCGCTTTGTGAAAGTGAAGGATCAGATTTTTACAACAATCCGGCAAACCATTATTTTCAATGTAAAAATTGTTCTGGAATTTTTCTGGATGAAAGCCTTTTGCCCAACCGGAAGCAGGAAAAAATGCGTTACGAAGAACACAATAACGATGTAAAAGATGAAGGTTACCAAAATTTTGTTTCGCCCATTACCGAGGCCGTTCTTGAATATTTTACAAAAGATGACAAAGGACTTGATTTTGGATCAGGAACGGGTCCGGTAATTTATAAAATGTTAACAGATCATCAATATTCGATCGTAAAATACGATCCTTTTTTTCACCCCAATTCTGAGCGATTACAAGATCGGTACAATTATATTGTTTGTTGCGAAGTAATGGAACATTTTTATGATCCGAAAAAAGAATTTGAGTTGCTGTTTCAACTGTTACTGCCCGGCGGAAAATTATTTTGTATGACCGATCTTTGGGATGAAAGTATCGATTTTCATAGCTGGTACTACAAAAACGATCTAACTCACGTTTTTATTTATACCAAAGAAACCATTCGTTGGATTCGGAAAAATTTTAATTTTAGTGAAGTTAAATTCGAAGGAAGATTATTGACATTTATTAAATAATCTCAAAATATCTGCTTACGTTCAATCAAATTCCATTGCAATAGAAATACCTCAAAACACTTTTATTCCCATTACTCTCTGGACCTTTCTCCTCAACTACACGAATTTGCAGTGTGTGTTTTATCTTTTAATCCACTTGCCAAAGTATAAAACCACGTTAAGTATAAAACCACGTTAAGTATAAATTTTACTCCATTCAGTAAATAAACCCTGAGGTTGCCAATCTGAATTATCGATGCTGTATCCAATAATCCCTGCATCAGGTCTGGCAGCAACGGCAATTCCTACAGCATTTCCTTCAAACTGAAACTTTATAATATTCCCGGGTAATCGTCAACCAACATAGGCACATTGGTATAATTTGCACGCATTCCAACTTTTTCCTTCGGCTTCCAGTTTTTAACAAAATTCCAACCTTTGATTCGCTTTGAGAGATTTGGTTCTCATCTTTTTTTAAATGGCAAACTCCGAACTTTGAACGCTGAACTTTCTACCCTACTTTTTCCACTCTATTTTGTCTGCAACATCTCCCCTGCCCGGCGATGGATAATCCATGGCAATTTCGCCAACATAAAAGAAACCCATTGCTTTTTGTCGTGGTTCTAATTCGAGTACTTCATTTAGTAAAGGTAAAAATGCAGGAGTTGCCCAGAATCCACCCAAATCCATTGCCGTAGCTGTTAACCACATATTTTGTACTGCCATCGAAACCGCGGCAATTTCCTCCCATTCCGGAACTCGTTCTGCAATATCGCGTTCCAGAATGATCAAAATCGCCACCGGAACTTTTTCCAGCGTTTCTTTTATTTTTTCAACTTTTTGGGGATTAATTTCAGAACCAGCTTCGATTTTGGTTTTCAAAGTTGAATAAATCTGCTTTGCCAGGTTTTGTTTCGATTCACCCGAATAAACTCTAAATCGCCAGGGTTCTGTTTTTTTATGATTCGGTGCCCAGTTGGCGTTTTGTAAAAGTTGCTGAATGGCTTCTTCAGAAATGGCTTTTTTTGATAAAAATTTGGGCGGAGTGGCTCGTCTGTTTTTTATCAGTTCGCTGATTGATTTGTTGTTCATACACAGAAAATTAGTTCAATTCATATCAAATATTCTTCTCAATCTATGCAGATCGACAAGAAATATAAAGATAAAAAACTTTGAAATGAAAGTCTCGAAAAAGTTTACTTCTCGTATCCTAAAATTTTAAACATATCCTGCGCCGACTGTTCATTTCGGTACACATAATCGATAATGTTTCCTTTTTCATCGCGATCGATAATCACATGTTTCGGCGATGGAATCAAACAATGTTTTATGCCTCCGTACCCGCTAATTGCATCCTGATAAGCCCCGGTATGAAAGAATCCAAGATAAAGTGGTTCTTTATCATCTTCTTTGTACGACGGCAACAACACTTCCTGGTTAAAGTCTTCGGAGTTGTAATAGTCGGAATGATCGCAACTAATTCCGCCAATATTAACACGTTTATATTCGTTGTCCCATTTATTGATTGGGAGCAAAATAAACTTTTCGAAAATCGACCACGAATCGGGAATCGTATTCATTAAACTATTGTTAATGATGTACCAGTTTTCGGTGTCGTTTTGTTGTTTCTGTTCTAAAACTTCGAAAATAATTGCGCCACTTTCGCCAACTGTATATTTCCCAAACTCGGTATAAATATCGGGTTCCGGCAAATTTTCAACCGCACAGGCATCTTTAATATTCGATACAATTTCGTTGATCATGTATTCGTAATTGTATTCAAATCCCAGATGATTTCGAATGGGGAAACCGCCGCCCAAATTAAAGGAATCGAGCGTGTCGCAATTTTTTTTCAGATCGATGTACAATTTCATCGCTTTCTGAAATTCGCCCCAGTAGTACAAACTATCTTTAATACCTGAATCGACAAAAAAGTGCAACATTTTTAATTCGATGTTGGATTTCCCTTTGATATTTTCGTTAAAAAAATTAAGAATATTGGTATGTCTGATTCCCAGTCGGGAGGTGTAATACGACGATTGCGATTCTTCGTTTATCGCCATTCGGATGCCAATTTTAACTTTTGCTCCATTGGCGAGCTTTTCGATACGTTGTAATTCGTTTATACTGTCTAAAACGATGATATTATTTTTAAAACCAATCTCTTGCAACTTGATGATTTTTTGCAGATAATCTTCGGTTTTGTAACCGTTGTGAACGATTATCCGGTTGACATCAATCTTTTTATCTTTATAAAGATTCAGAATTAAATCGATGTCGTACGACGATGAAGTTTCGAGATTTACCTTGTGTTTTAAAGCCTCGTTTACCACATGCGAAAAGTGATTGCATTTGGTACAATAGCAATAATAATACCTGCCTTTATAATTGTTTTTTTTGATTGCTTTATTAAACAGATTACGCGACTTTTTAATTTGATCACCAATTTTTGGTAAATAAATAAATCGAAACGGTGTTCCGTATTTTTTTATCAGATGTTTTAAAGAGATTCCATGAAAGGTTAAATTATGGTCTCTTAAATCAAAGCCTTCCTGTGGAAAATAATAGCTCTGCTCGATCAAATCAAAATAAGTGTTTTTCATCTACGTAAACATAATAAAGTGGATATTTATTTATACAGGTTTTAGCCAGCAAATAAAAACATTTTTTCTGAAAAAAATAAACGCTGCGAAGCAAAAAGAAACGTTTGAATCAATAACATCAGAAAGGGCTATAAGTTAAGAATTTACCCTCGACTTACCCATTAAATTCGACAATTTATATAAGATTCGTGCCCCAACATTCGCATCCCATTCGCTATTTCCTACTTCACATAAATCGAAGCCAATAATTTTACGACCACTTTCCACCACTCTTTTTAAGAGAAAAAATGCTTCGGAAATCTCAAGTCCCCCCGGAACAGGAGTGCCGGTTTCAGGACAAAGTTTTGGATCGAGTCCGTCGATATCGAAACTAACATAAACATTTTCAGGCAATTGTTCGATAATGTTTTCACATTCGTCGTTCCAGTTTGATCCACGGAATTGATTTTCTTTGATTTGTTGATCATAAAAAACAGTAACGCGGGGGTCTTCTTTTTTTGCTTTTGCAACTTCTTCTTCGCAATAATCGCGAATGCCAACCTGCACCAATTTCGAAATATTTCCAATTTCGAGTGCATTCGAAAAAATGGATGCATGAGAATAGGTAAAACCTTCGTAACGCTCACGCAAATCGTGGTGAGCATCGATTTGTAACACACCAAAATCGGAATATTTTTTTGAGAGTGCTTTTAAAAACCCAAGCGGCACACTGTGGTCGCCACCAACAATTCCAACTAATTTTCCACGATCTAATTGTTCTTTTGTTGCTCTGAAAACCCAGTCGTTCAATTCTTCGCAACGATTATTGATCTCGGCCAAAATCGATTTCATTTCCGAACTCGATTTCAGCACTCCACCATTTTCGATAAAGTCGATATAATTCGCAGCTTTCGGACGAAGCTCGTCTCTTTCCGAAAGAATCGATTCATTTAACGGCCGATAAAAAATGCCCTGTTTCCATGCATCTTCAACATCGGCATCGAATAAATCGAGTTGCACCGAAGCTTCTAAAATTGCTTGCGGCGCCATGGCAGTTCCTTCGTTATACGAAACCGTAACATCCCATGGAACCGGAATTAAAACTACATTTGCGGTTTCTTCGGTAAATGGCAATCCAATAAAATTACCATTTTTAAGCCCCACTCCATTGGGGTCAAAATCATTCTTGTCGGTACTATTTATCATTAAAATTTTACTTAATTTGCCGGTTTATTAAAAAAGTAAAAGTATTCACTTTTAGCAATGAAAAGTGTAAATTTAGAACAGATTTTTTCAAAATAAATAAAATGAGCAAAGTTTTAATTATTGGCGCCGGAGGAGTTGGGCGTGTCGTTGCCAGCAAATGTGCTGACAACCCGGAGGTTTTTTCAGAAATTATGCTGGCAAGCAGAACGGTTTCGAAATGCAATATTATTGCAAAAGAAGTAGGAAAAGGCAGAATTCAAACTGCGGCATTGAATGCCGATAATGTTACCGAAACCGTAGCATTGATCAAAAAATTCGAACCTGAGCTGGTGATCAATGTTGCACTTCCTTATCAGGATTTGCCGATAATGGATGCCTGCCTCGAATGTAGCGTAAATTATCTCGACACGGCGAATTACGAGCCAAAAGACGAAGCTAAATTTGAATACAGCTGGCAGTGGGCCTACCACGACCGGTTTAAAGAAAAAGGGATTCTGGCCGTTTTGGGTTGTGGTTTCGATCCTGGTGTTACAAGCATTTACACCGCTCATGCAGCCAAACATCATTTCGACGAAATGCATTATTTGGATATTGTGGATTGTAACGGTGGCGACCATGGCAAAGCTTTTGCCACCAATTTTAATCCCGAAATTAATATTCGCGAAATCACACAAAAAGGGAAATACTGGAAAGATGGGAAATGGGTTGAAACCGAGCCTTTCGAAATCAAAAAAGCATTAACTTATCCAAACATCGGTCAACGCAATTCGTATGTTTTATTTCACGAAGAACTGGAATCACTTGTAAAAAACTACCCGACTTTAAAACAAGCGCGTTTCTGGATGACTTTTGGCGATGAATATTTAACTCATTTACGTGTGATTCAAAACATTGGAATGTCGAGAATTGATCCGGTAAAATACAAAGGAATAGATATTATTCCACTCGAATTTTTAAAAGAAGTGCTGCCAAACCCGGGCGATCTGGGCGAAAATTATACCGGCGAAACGTCGATTGGCTGCCGAATAAAAGGGATCAAAGACGGTAAAGAAAAATCGTACTACGTTTGGAACAATTGCAAACATCAGCAAGCGTACGACGAAACAGGAACTCAGGGAGTTTCGTACACAACCGGAGTTCCTGCCATGTTGGGCGCAATGATGGTACTGACAAAAAAATGGGAAGGCAAAGGCGTTTTTAATGTCGAAGAATTTAATCCCGATCCGTTTATGGAAAGAATCGGAGAATTTGGTCTGCCCTGGAACGAAGTTGTTAATACCGATTTAGAAGTGTAACTTTCTTCGAAACACAGTTCGACT
>JBNKOT010000369.1:0-4227 GCA_050294855.1 Draconibacterium sp.
ATGGGAAGATGGATGGCCTGTTTTGGGAATTGACGGAAAAGTACCTGAAACACTGGAAGGTTTACCTGCCAATAAAAGTTTAATTCCGGGAATTGTAAATTCCGACGAATTCAACCGTAAAAAAGGTGAACCTGCATTACCGCTGGTTTGGCAGTGGAACCATAATCCTGAGAATAGTTTGTGGTCGGTTACCGAACGTAAAGGGTATTTGCGGCTCAAAACCGATCGTATCGATACCCTTTTTGTGATGGCCCGAAATACGCTGACCCAAAGAACCATTGGTCCCGAATGTTCGGGTTCAACTCGGATTGATGTATCGAATATGAAAGAAGGTGATTTTGCCGGTCTGGGTGCTTTGCAAAGAAAGTTTGGACAAGTGGGCGTTAAAATGATTGACGGTAAAAAGTACATTTTTATGATTAGCAATAAAACGGATACACCCACCGAAATGGAAAGTTTACCACTTTCGCAAAACGAGGTTTATCTTAAAATTGATTTCGACTTCAGAGATAAAACCGATATTGCCAGATTCTTTTACAGTTTGGATGGTAATTCGTGGACTTCGATTGGATCACAACTTAAAATGGAATATTCAATGCCGCATTTTATGGGGTACCGTTTCGGATTATTCAACTACTCTACAAAAAATTCCGGAGGATTTGTTGATTTTGACTGGTTTAGAATTCAAGCAAAATAGTTATCAATTAAAATGAAAATAAATAGCCAGATTTAAAATGTATGGTGTAACCATATAAAACAAAGCGATCTAAAAAATAAGATGGAAGAGCCAACTGTTTAACAGAATTCTTTTACTCATCTGATTTAATACAGGTTTCGGGGACAAAAAAGCAATCATCTAAAAAGAAGATTGCTTTTTTGTACACCTTCGAATGTGATTTTTACGGGCTTAATTTTTCCGTTTTTATCAAAATACATCCGGTCGATGCAGACAACACGGTGTGCCGCATCGGTTTCGCTTAATGGCCGGCGATGATAAACGATGTAATAATCATCGGTGTTTGGAACATGGATTACAGAATGATGACCTGCGCCGGTTGCAACTTTCGGATCCTGTTGTAAAATTTTTCCAATGCGTTTAAAAGGGCCAAGCGGCGAGTCGGAAATGGCATATGCAACCGAATAATTCGGACCTCCCCAACCACCTTCGCTCCACATAAAATAATATTTCCCGTTTCGTTTAAATAGAAAGGGACCTTCAACATAATTTTCTGGTGTAATTTCTTTGAAAATTTCGCCATCGTCGAAGGTTTGAAAACTTATCAAATCGCTGTTCATTTTTGCGACATTACAATGACGCCAGCCACCGTAATAAATGTAATACTGAGTATCGTCTTCATCATAAAAAATAAACTGATCGATCGGCTGTGCTCCGTTGTAAAACTTCCCGATCAAGGGCTTTCCAATGGCATCTTTAAACGGACCACCGGGCCTGTCTGAAACGGCCACGCCAATACCGCCATATTCTTTGTTGCTTTGAATATCGTTGGCACCAAAAAACAAATAATACTGATTATTGGCTTTTATAATAGATGGTGCCCAAATCGAAAATGCAGCCCATTTTATGTCTTTGATGTCGAGCACATGCCGGTGCTTCTTCCAGTTCACCAGATCTTTCGACGAAAAAGCATCGAGATAAGTTTGTTCAAGATATTGTTTATTAATGGTTTTACTTTGCGCTTCCAACTGCTCAGGAGTGAGTTTTGAAGGCTTGTCGGGCTTGCCGTAAACCCCCGATAAAGTTGGATAAATCCAGTATTTATCGTCAAATATTATTCCTTCCGGATCGGCGTACCAACCTTCAAAAACAGGATTACCATTTTTTGATTTGTTTGTTTGTGCCTGATTTGTTGAACTTATCAACACAAAACAAATCGACAGGAAAATAACTAAAAAGACAAGTTTCATTTTTAGGTTGTTGTTTAAGCTGAGGTAAAATAATCGTATAGTAAAAAGTTATTTAGTTTTAGTTTGACTTGGTCATTCAAGATAATCCATCCAGACTTTCATTTTTCCGGCTTCGCGGTTGTTCCATAAAAATACGGATTGAAGGTAATTTTCATTGTCGGTCCAACGTTCGTTGCGATAGGCTAAGACGTAAAATGTTTCTAATTAACCATCAAACTTTGCGATTTCGCAATCAGATCAATCCAGCGATCCACCAATACTTCGTTTTCGGGTTTGGAATATTAATCAGGAATACCCAATTCCTTCCATCGCTTTGTACACATCCGAATCGTCGATATTAATTCCTTCGTGATTACCTTTCAAAACGCCGGAGCTTTTGCAAAATTATTGATTCGTTCGGTTGAATTCGGTGTTAGTGAAATGCCGGTCTCCAGTATTGTGATGGAGTGTGCATGCCATTGAGGGACCCAACATTTATCGTTGATATCCATCTTATTAAATCGATCAGGTTTTGCCGAATAACTTTGTGCGATCAATCCGAAAGGACTGATCAGCACAAAGAATCCGACGATAAAAATTCGGGGAAATTTCTTTCTATACTTTATTTTTGTACACTAAATTTATAAATCGAAGAAGTTTTATATTCTTTTCCTGGAGCTAAAATAATACTTGGAAATTGTGGTTGATTTGGAGAATCAGGAAAATGTTGAGTTTCCAAAGCAAACGATTCGCGGTAATCAAATGTTTTTCCATGTTTGCCAGTGTCAGCGCCATCCATAAAATTGCCACCATAGAACTGAATGCCAGGTTCCTCGGTGAGTACTTCCATTTTACGTCCGCTATTTGGTTCTACAACAACTGCCGCCAAAGTCATTTCGCCTTCTTTTTCTTTGTTCAGCACAAAATTGTGGTCGTAACCCAAACCGTTTTTCAATTGTTCGTCTTCCTCTTCCAAATCTTTACCAATTGCTTTTGGCGTTCTGAAATCGAAAGCAGTACCTTCAACCGGAACATTTTCACCCAATGGAATTAAGGTAGAATCTACAGCTGTTAACAAATCGGCATTCAACATTAAAATATGATTGTTGATTGTTCCGTATTTTTCGCCGGCCAGATTAAAGAAAGCATGGTTCGTAATATTTACCGGTGTATTTTTATCGGTGGTTGCCAAATAATCGATGTGTAATTCGTTGGCTGAATTTAACCAATAAGTCACCTGAACATTCAAATTTCCCGGGTATCCCATTTCGCCGTCTTTCGACAAATAAGTTAATACGATCGATGTGTCGTTTGCCGCTTTTACATCCCAAACCTGGTTATTAAAACCTTCGGGTCCACCGTGCAAATGATTTGGATCGTTATTTATCGGAAGTGTATATTCCACTCCATCCAGGGTAAATTTACCTTTTGCAATGCGGTTCCCAACACGGCCAATCAGTGCTCCATGAAATGTTTCGTGTGCATTTAAATAGGCATCGATACTACCAAACCCAAGAACAACATCACCCAATTCTCCATTTTTATCGGGCGTTAAAAGACTTACAATTCGCCCGCCGTAATTGGTAATTGCAACAGTTACATCGCCATTTTTTATGACATGTAAACTCGTTTGTTTGCCGTTAACAGAGGCTACAAAATCTTCGGCTTTTAAATCGCCGCAAGTTAAAGGTTCAGTCGATTTTGGACTACAGCAGGAAAAAATTGTTCCTGTAGCGAAAAGAATAAAAAATAACTTCGTCAGTTTCATTTTGATAGTTTTAAATATTAATATTTTGTTTAATTCTTTTTAGTTGTTGATCCGCCAATCAATTATTTCGATTACACATTTGAAATCCACTAAAGATTATTTTAGGTTTTTTTGTTAAAAATAAGATTGTTTTATTAAGTCATGTTAATTTGTTCTAATTATCTACTTCAACCAGGTTTTATTTAACTGCTTTTCCCATTATCGAAATACGAGAATTCTATTTTTATGATAATTAAAAAGTAATCACCGATCAATCATCTAATAAATCGGACCCAAATTGAATGAAAATAATTATTCAATATAAGAGAAATAAATTGTATTATCTATTCGATTACTTCTCCCTTTCCATGGAATTAAAAATAGCAAATTTTTTGTTTTGTAAAAAACGTTTTATTTGTAGTACTTGTGCGTGAAAAACAACAGGAATTAATGCTGAAGCACAATAAAATTCTAAATATTCTCAAATTTACGATACTGGATTTGACCATTGACAAAAAATGGTATCAAAAGAAAAAAGAAACGCTCGTTTCATCTGTTTAAAATTTTTTGATTTC
>JBNKOT010000370.1:0-5138 GCA_050294855.1 Draconibacterium sp.
ATCGTATGCATTTTGCACCGACACTGCTTATTACGAACCAATTATCGAAATAATTAAAGGAGCAGATTTATTGTACCACGAAGCAACTTTTCCGGAAGAAATGCGCGATTTCGCAAAGAAGACATTGCATTCAACGGCCTCCGAAGCAGCGACAATTGCGAAACTTGCCACAGTCAAAAGACTAATTATTGGTCATTTTTCTGCCCGCTACAACGATGCCTCACTTTTTGAAAAAGAGGCGAAAGCAGTTTTCAAAAATACGCTTGCTGCAAAAGACGGAAAAACATATAAAGTTTAATCCTTTGCATCCCCAAGATTTAAATCGGGTTTTCCTTTAACCGGTTTTTCAATTAAAATCCTCGCCATCAAAAAATCCTTTATCAAAATTTACCAGGTATAATTTCTCGGTTGGTCGTGTAAATGCAGTGTACAACCAGCGATAATATTCTACATCGAGCATGTCTTCGACCAAATAACCGTGATCGACAAACACGGCTTTCCACTGTCCACCCTGCGCTTTATGACAGGTTACGGCATAAGCAAATTTTACTTGAAGTGCATTGTAAAACGGATTTTCTTTTATTTTTTTCCAGCGTTCTTTTTTAGATCGAACATCGGCGTAATCTTCAGCAACTGCTTCGTACAACTGCCGGTTTTGTTCAAAAGAAAACGAGGCCGACTCAATTGCAAGCGTTTCCAAAAATATTTTACAATCTATTTCAAAATCATCGTAATCGATAAAACGCAAACTCACGTTGGCAAACTGAAAGCCGTATAATTCTTCGTAACCATAAATCGAAACAATTTCTGCAATATCGCCATTAGCGATAAAATCGAGTTCCATGTCTTCGTCGACCCAGAAATAATTATTTTTTACGATCATCAACAAATCGCCCTTTTCAATCTCGTTTTCTTTGTAAAGAATAGAGCCACGAATTCCTTTATTAAAAAGGTTCGCACGTTTGTTCGAGCGGGTTACGACCGTAGTTTCGAACAAACCGAATTTATCGTAAGCGCTCGAAATGGTTTCGATCAATTCCCCACCCGAAACTCTTTCTACATCGTCGAAAGTATTTAGTTCGATCGGAAAAAACCCGGAATTATCAATCGATTCTCCAATTCGATTTCTAAGCGATGTGGCATTATAAAGAATTCCAGAATCTTTTGTTTGCCGCACTACTTCTGTCAATTCAACCTCTTTTACACTAAAACCATAATATTCCAGCGAGGTCAGATCGAGTGCAGGACTAACATTTAATTTCACCGGCGGCAACTGGGCAGTGTCGCCAACCAAAACTAAACGACAATTTTCGCCCGAATAGACGTATTCTAACAAATCATCTAAAACTCTTCCGCTTCCAAATACCGAATTTTCGCTCAATTCATTCGAAATCATTGACGCTTCATCAACAATAAAATAAGTGTTTTTATGTAAATTCTTATCGAGGGCAAATTTACCCATTCCATCGTTCGAAGATTTTTGTCGATAAATTTTTTTATGGATCGTAAAAGCAGGCCTATTGCAGTATCCCGACATAACTTTGGCTGCCCGACCGGTTGGAGCTAACAAAATGGAACGAATTTTGATAGAATCTAAACTTTGGGTTAGAGAATATACCATGGTTGTTTTTCCTGTTCCTGCATAGCCTTTTATCAACATTATTTCGTCTGGTTCGTAGGAAGTTATGTAGTCGGATAAAACATCGATTAATTTTTGCTGACAGGAGGTTGGAGCAAAAGGTAAATTCTGAGTTAGTATTGCTTTTAAATGATTTTTAATCATAGGTTGTAAAATAACTTTGTGTTAGCGAAGCTAGTTTATTTTTTTTTTTAAATTTGCAGACAAACGAAAATTGAACTTATTAAAATTATAAAAATGAGAACCGTATTACAAATTTTACTTTTCATCGTTGCTGTTGTACTGACCTATTTCATCTACAAAAGTATCCAGCGCCCTATTGAATTTAAAAAGGCCAAAGATGCACGATACGAAGTAACTGTTGAAAGGCTGAAAGACATTAGGAAAGCGGAATTAGCATACAAAGATGTTTTTGGAAATTTCACCGGAAGCTGGGACACATTAATCAACTTTGTTCTTCACGATTCAGTTAGAAACGTAAGAAAAATTGGTGAACTTACTGATAGCATGATTGAAAAAGGCATTTCTGAAAGAAAAGCGATTCAAATGGGGCTGTTAATACGTGACACGGTTCGTGAAAGTGTTCTTGAAACAATTTTCGGAAAAGACTTCGATGCGACTCAATTAAAGATGGTGCCTGTTCCGGGAGAACCTTCAGAGTTTCATTTAGGAGCAACAATCATTATTACTGGTTCGGGTATTGGTGTTCCGGTATTCGAAGCGAAAGCGCACAACAACGTAATATTAAGAGGACTTGACCGCCAGCTGGTAATTAACCTGAATGACCAGGCAAGAACCAATGAAAAATATCCGGGGTTAAAAGTTGGATCGCTTCTCGAGACGGTTAACAATTCGGGTAACTGGGAATAAAACAAATGCACGATCTTGTTACAGACAAATCGTTTGATTTAGAAAAAACGTACGAATATATATTATCCATTCAGGTCAGCCTGAATGGATTTTCTTTTTCTATACTTACATCTAAAGAAGATAAAGTACTGGCTTTTAAACCAACGCGTTTAAAAATTAGTAATGCTGCACTTATTTCGCGGAGGTTCGAAGAATGGATCGGGTCGGAGGAAATGCTGAATAATACGTTTAAAAAAATTCGGATTATCGTTTTCAGCAAACATTTCACTTTGGTTCCTGAGAAATATTTTCACAACAATTTAAAACATGAAATTCCACCTTTTTTATTCGAGGAAAACGACAATCAGGAAATAGCAGAAAACGTAATCAGCCTATTAAAAACAAGAATACTTTTTACGTTGCCCAGCGGACTTAATAAACTCGTTCAAGCACAAATTGGTGAATGTGAAATTATTCATCCGATAAAAATAATGCTGAACAAGTTGCCACAAACCAAAAAAGAAAACGGCCTTGTTTTACTTTTCAACACCTCCGATTTTTACTTGATTTTATATCATCAATCAAAAGTTTTATTGTGCAACAATTTTAAGTTCGCCAATAAAAACGATGTGCTGTATTATGTTTTAACCACCTTAAAACAAGTGCCTGTTGCATTGTCGGAAACCGAACTTTTTATCACCGAAACAGATAACGACTTAAACGAATACAAAACCGCACTCCAACCCTATTTTAAAACCATCGGAGATTTTAAACTACCTTCGTTTTTAGGCGTTAAAGCATCAGCCGAATAATTAGCGAAAACATAAGAAATGAGAATTGTAGGAGGAACATACGGCGGAAGAGTTTTCAGACCGGGAAAAAAATTTAAAGCCCGACCCACAACCGATATTGCAAAAGAAGGACTTTTTAATATCCTTGAAAATCGTTACGATTTCTCCAACAAAACAGTAATCGATCTGTTTGCAGGAACCGGAAGTATCGGGTATGAATTTGTAAGTCGCGGATGTAAATATTTAACCAGTGTTGAAGGTGATATCAATCATTTTCGTTTTATTCTTGAGGTACTTGAAAACCTGAAAATAGAAAATGCAAAACCATTTAAAGCCGACGTTTTTAAATTTCTAAAAACCTGCCCCGACAAATTCGACTTCATTTTTGCCGATCCTCCATTCGATCTCAAAAAATTTGAAGAAATTCCGGATACCATTTTAAATGCAGAAATACTTGCCGAAAACGGACTTTTTATTTTAGAACATCCTAAAAACTTCAACTTCTCGAAACACAAAAATTTTAAAGAAGTGAGGAAATACGGGAAAGTAAATTTTTCGTTTTTTGAATAAAAAAAGTCTTTTCAAAAATCTGAAAAGCTTTCTTCAACCTTCATTTATTAAAGCTCCACTATCCCACTTTTCTTTTAATTCCACAACCAACCGCTTTTGTTTCGCCCAACGTTACTTTTTCTCCTTTACCAAGATTTGTAATCGTCTCTTTTAAACAGGCCTCTTTTACTTCATCGTCACTTTTATAACTGTCGGCGATAGCTCCTTTGTACGCCAGATTTATTTCTCCGTCGAATAAAAATGCATGTGGTGTTGCTTGTCCTCCAAATGCATTCGCCAACAAACTGTTTTCATCAACTGCACAATAAAAGTTATAATTCTTTTCTTTTGCATGCCTTTTCATGGCTTCGTACGAATCGTCGCCTTGTCTTTTTGTATGGTTCGCATTCAACACAATCATTCCAACATCGTCTTTATCTGCCCAAGCTTTAAACTCTTATATAAACAATAAATGGTTCATTCCATGCTTTTGAATAAACAAATTGTCGGTTTTGAGGTTATCAATAAAAAAAACTGGAATGAAACTAGATGCAATCCGTAGAGAATATAAATTTGCTGAACTAAGCAGAAAAAGTATCGACAAAAACCCGATGACACAAATTGGAATTTGGTTGAAAGAAGCCTTGGAATCGAACGTTAACGAACCAACTGCAATGTCGGTGGTTACGGTTGGCACCGATGGTTTTCCGCAATCGAGAATCGTATTGCTCAAAGATTTAACCAACGAAGGATTAATTTTTTTCACCAACTATTTAAGCGAAAAAGGACAAGCAATCGAACATTCTCCTAAAATTGGCTTACACATGTACTGGTCTGAAATGGATCGACAAATTCGAATTTCGGGTTATGCAGAAAAAACCAGCGATACAGTTTCAGAAAAGTATTTCAAATCACGGCCATTGCTAAGTCAGATCGCAGCAGCAGTTTCCAACCAAAGCGAAGAAGTTTCAGGACGCGGGTTTCTCGTAAACCGATTCTTCGATTTACAGGATCAGCTGAAAGGAAATCCTCCAGCACGGCCAAAAAACTGGGGTGGATATCTGGTAAAACCGGTAAAAATCGAATTCTGGCAAGGACGCGAAAACCGTTTACACGATCGTATTCTTTATGAAAAAACAGGGGAGAATTGGAAAATTAAAAGACTCTCTCCATAGGAAATACAGAAGAATTGAAGGACCGAGTAGATGAGTGATTGAGTGAGCGAAAAACTAAATGGTTTACTATTGAATGCGTAAAATTATTTTCAATCCCGTTCTAAACTTTCGATTATAAGCTTTAAACTCTGTACT
>JBNKOT010000371.1:0-6207 GCA_050294855.1 Draconibacterium sp.
CGGACAAGTACACCTTCGACGAAATTTTAAAAGCCTTTGGAAATAAAAACTACAAAAGCGAACAGAAAATTATCAATACTGTTATCGACGCCATTCGTAATCTCTCTATCGAAGGTTTTGCAATAATTGTTGGGCGTGCCGGGCACATTATTGCCAACGATATTAAAAATGCACTTCACATTCGGTTAACGGCGCCTTTGGAATACCGAATTAAAAACATTCAGATCAATAACGATTTGAATAAAGAGGAGGCACTGCATTTTATCAACCGCGTTGAAAAAGAACGAATCGCATTTAGAAAAGCGATAAAAGAAGAAAGTTTGCACGAAGAACTATTTGATTTAACACTAAACCGGGCATCGTTTTCCGATGTCGAAATTGTGGATATCATCTGCCAGGCAATCGAATTAAAAGGCATTTTACAAAATATAAAACCCAAGATTCAATATTATTAATTTGAAATAAACTGAATTTCCGGCGGTTGTTTAAACATGATTGATATAAAAAAAGCGGGCTACACTAATTTTGTCACCCGCTTTTTCTGTTTAAAATATTGATTCTCGATTAACCTGTAATTTTTGCCGGCAGTCCTTTTACATTTACCGGTTTTTCAGCGTCAGGTTTAATTTTAAACATGTCGTTTGGTTTTAGCTCGCATTCGCTAATCATTTCGATACAATATTCGAGCTGCCCAAGTTCGCGTCCGGTGTTGTTGGTTCCAAAAGCAAATTTCACGCCTGCTTCTTTAGCCATTTTTATCATCCAGGCTTTTGGCGTTTTGTAACGGGCATTTATTTCCAATGCAATATTATTGTCGGCTAAAACTTTAACCACTTTTTCTATTCTTTCTTTTGTCCAAAGTGCATCGTATTCGTCCATTAATTCGGTTGGTAAAACTGTTGGATTTACGTAAAGATCGACTGGTTCCTGAGAAAAGATCGCTTCTATTTTTGCCACCAAATCATCCATAAATTGCTGTTTGTCGTCGACCCAAACTTCTTCGGGAATCCAAATCCGGTTGCGACGACCTTTTTTGTCGGTAAATGTCATGGCATCGGTAAAAACATAATCGAATTTAGCAATCGCTTCGGGCGAGAATAAAGTAATCCATTCTCTTCCTTCTGCCTGCATCCCTTTGTAAGTCGGACTGCCTTTTACCTGTTCGATGTATTCGTTTAAGGACTCATCGTTGGTTACCGGAAAATGCAAACCACAATTTGGTGCTAGTCCGTAGTTGATTCCCAGTTTTTGCGAATTGGCCACAACTTCTTCGACGGTTAAACCTCCTTTTAAATGCACATGAAAATCGGTTAATTCAAAACCGGCCTTCATCAGTTTGGTAACGGTTGCATCCCAATTTGTATCTTCAACTTTTAGCTTTTCTCCCTCAGGCAAAGCTTTTACCCGAATGTTTTTGTAATACGCTGTGCTGTTTGGATCGTGCGCCTGCAAAGCAAATGTTCCTTCGCTGAGTTTACATTCTTCGCCGCCTTCCCAGCGCCATGGATTTTCAGGTTCGATGTAGTTGTTCACTTTTACATCGTTGACAAATATTTCGACATGGTTTTCAACTACTTTAATTCTCATTCTAAACCATTCGTTGTCTTTCGCCAGCGGGTAATAAATATTTCTGATGTTGTAAATACTGCCGGTTTTACGACGTTCCGGCGGATGAGAATTGTTTACTTGAATTTCGTACCCTTTCGACGGCCAGCCTTCTTTCTGGTATTTAGTATGAATGAAAATTCCTGAATTAGAATGTGCCAGCGCTTTTACATCGGCTTCAAATTCAAAGTTTTTATAGTCACCTTCATAAAACAAATGACTGCGCTCTCCGGCGCATTTTATAGCCCCATCTTCGATGGAAATACTTTCGGGATTTTCTCCGGCTTTCTGCCAGCCATCTAACGATTCACCATCAAAAATGGTTTTCCATTCGTTTGTTTTGGTATTTGTTTGACAAGAAATGAGCAGGGAAAAAGAAAAAAGCAGCGCGTAAAAAAATATTCGATTCATAACGATTTAGTTTTGTAAATTTTAGATTAACCAAATCTACTGAAATTTATTGAGAGTTTTCGATATTATCCTGCGGGTTATTTGCTTTGAAACTAAGGACTAAAATAACTGCAATGACAAATGCCAGCCCCCAGAATGCGTAACGATAGCTGCCTAAATGTGTATTCGAAAAGCTGAAAAGTATTGGCCCCAACGAAGAGGCAAAAACAATAATCGACATCACAAAACCTGTAATTCGTCCCAGGTTTTCCCGGCCATAAAAACGTGGCCAGGTTACTGCCATTAATACATTGTACAAACCACTTACAATGCCGTTTCCGACAATAAAACCGTAATAAAAAATACTATTGTTTAATTTTCCAAGCGAAAACAAAGCAATTGCTTGTCCGATTAAAAACAGTATTAATAATTTTTTTAGTTGAATGCGGTCGCTGATGTATCCACCGCCCAACGAAATTGTAATGGAAATAACAGAAACCGGTATAAAAATGGCAAGTGCTTTTTCGCGACTCAGTCCGGCATTTTCGAAAATTGAAACCAAGTGAAAAGTAAAACCGGTAATGTACAAAGCATAAAGTGCCAGCGGAATTGCAAACAGCCAAAAACTAATTGTTTTTCGTGCTCCGATTAAGGTAAATTGTTTAAACGGTTTGATAATAACATTGTGTTCTTTATTCCCGTGTTTTTCGCCATCTGGAATCATCTCGAGATCTTCCGGATTATCGCGGAAAAACAAAAATACAAATGCAGTAAATCCAATGCCGATAAACGCAGCCATCAACAACCACGCACTTCTCCAAGAGGTCGACTGGATCATCATATCGAAAGTTAACGGAGCCATCGAAAATCCCAAGGAAACAAAAACCGAGGAAATTCCATTCACCAATCCACGCCGGGCAATAAACCATTTCATGAGCATATTTCGCGAAACCATGGTTAAAACTCCCTGCCCCGAAAAACGTAGTCCAAAAAACAAAAGCATTAAAACGGCCATGGCAAAACCAATATAAAAACTTGAATTTGAGTCTTTTATAAAAAGATGCACAATTCGGTCTGACTGACTGAGCAGAACCAAAACCACTGCCAGACTCACCGAGACCGTCATTCCAACCCAGCGGGCACCATATTTGTCGTACATTTTTCCGGCAAAGGTTAAAATCAACGAACTGCCAATGGTTCCAATCATGTAGGCAATACTCAGCTGATTTCTGCTAATGTAAATATTTTCGAGCAGGTAGTCGGTAAACGTTGCAACACCCATAGTTTGCCCGGGAGCACTTACCAAAACGCCAACAGTTGAAGCAAATAAAATTACCCATCCATAAAAAAAAGGAATTTTTCCGGGTCGAAAAGGGAAATGATTCAAGTGTTGTTTGATGCTCATTATTTGTTTTTTGCTAAGCTAAGCCAAGAACATGGCTTGTGAAAACGCAGTACACAGAATTAATAAAAAGTAAGATTAGATTAACCTGGATCTAATTTTGATTTCAGGACTTATTGTGAGGATTTCATTTAAAACAGGAATTATATCGATTTAACAAACAAATGTCGCATGCTTTCACTTTATTCAGAATGCTCCTTTGTTTTGACATCGGTATTAAGCATTGAAAACGTTGAAATTGCCGGTTTTCCAACCACAGGGAAACAATTGTTTTAACAAAAAAAAGAGCTGCAAACTGCAACTCTTTCATCCGAAGATTTTCATCTCTTCTTTTGTTCCTTCAGATCATGGTCATCTTTCCCAACAATTTTTTTATAATCTTCTTCGCTGATTTCTTTAGCCAGGTAACCTTTCTTTTCGATGGCTTTTGCAAAACCTTTTGAATCGTTTTTTCCGGCTTTGTATTCCACCTTAATAGTGTTGGTAACATGGTCTACTTTCAGGTCTTTTACCCCTTTTTCGAATTTAAGGTATTCGGTGATTGTTTTTTCACAATCAGCACAATCCATGTTGCTTTTAAAACAAGCAACTTTCAGTTCCTTCTTTTGTGCGAATGTATGGTTTGCGGTAAATACAAACATCATTGCAAGCGTTAATGCATAAATTATCTTTTTCATATCATTCTAAAGTAATTGGTTTATATTTTTAATTTCGGTTTAAACTAAATCTAAATCCCAGGTAAATTTTTCTTCCGATTGTTGGTCCCCAAACGTTGGTTGCATCAAACCAGGGACCAAAAGGATTGTCGGCTCCGGCAATCGGATTTTGCTGTTTGAAATTGGTAAGGTTTTCCGATCCCAGATACACGTTCCAGTAACGGAAATACTTAGTAACCTGTGCATTCATAATAGTGTAAGGCGAAAACTCAGAATTAAAAGCGAAATCCATTCGATGCATTCCTTCTATCGGATAATATGGAATTCGGCCACCGCCATTAAACTGAACGGTATAATCGAACATCCACTTTTTCAGACGGGTCGTATAATTTAAATTGATCAATCCTTTGTACCTGCTCGAAAGTGGTTTCTCTTTTAATTCGCCTCCAATGGTTTGTTTTACGTCGTTTACACGGTACGCCAGCAATAAATCGAGCCGTTCGATGGGTTGCCATCTTAAATCTAGCTGAAAGCTGTTCGCAAAAGAAATTCCATCCAGAGGCGCAAGAATTATATTTTCAGCAGAAGTTTCGCGATCGACCACCAATTGTGTTTGAAAATCGGTGCGATAATATTCTGCATTTATTTGTAAATCCCTTCCCAACAACGTATAGTTTTGAATCAAGGCAATTCCATAATTCCAGGCCTTCTCCTGCATCACATCGTTTTCCCAGAGCAAGGACCTTGAGTTAGCTAGTAAAAAGGTATTTTCCGAAAGCACGTTGGCAGTTCGGTATCCTTTCCCTGCGCTGGAACGTAAAGTTAAATGCTCGCCTATTTTGTACCTCAAATGCGCGCGAGGAGTAAAAAATGTTCCAAATAAATTATGAAAATCAACCCGTGCTCCTGCCATAAATGTTAGGTTATCGCTTGGTTTGAACGTGTATTCTGCAAAGATTCCAGGAACCTTTTCAATTCTTGAAATTTCTTGACTGTACAAAACCTCGTTGATTTTATCGTATACCATACTAAAGCCGGTGTTAATGGTCTGTTTTCCCTCCAAATCCAGATCACGTGTTAGAACGGCATTCCCATATAATCTTGTTTCGTTAGCATCGTAATTATTTAATCCATAAAACGAATTGGTTTTATGATGCGACACATTCGATAGCCAGGCAACAGCAGTTCTTCCGTCTGGAAAAACATAACCGGTTTTAAAAAAGCCGTCTAAACGGTCAGTTTTTATATTAATTCCGTAGGGATGGTTAATGCCCGGATTCATACCGGTATTAAAACCCATTTGTCCTCCGAGGCGATCTTCAGTTAGTACATTAAATCCGGCCTGTGCCATGTGTCCGGTTCCATTGTCGTATTTCCAGCGGTTGCCAAATTGAAATTGCCGCGACAAGGGTTCGTCCATAAAACCATCGCTGTTTTCATCTGTTTTATTCGAAAGGTCGGAAGCATGAACAAAAAATCCGGTTGTCCATTTTTCGTTTTTTAAATGAGCGTTTGCATTTCCATTAAATTCGAGCCTGCCATGAGCATTTCCATACACATTCAGAAATAATTTTTCCAATGCATCCGGTTTTTTTAATTCCGCATTAATTTGCCCGGCAATGGCATCGTAACCATTAACAACCGATGCTGCGCCTTTCGAAACCTGAATAGATTCCATCCACGGTCCGGGAATATAGGTTAATCCAAACGTTGTAGCCAAACCGCGTAAATTTGGCATATTTTCTACCTGCATCAGCGAGTAAGTTCCTTCCAGACCGAGTAGTCTGATCTGTTTAGCTCCGGTTACCGCATCGCTGTAACTTACATCAACTGAAGGATTGGTTTCAAAGCTTTCGGCCAGATTACAGCAAGCGGCTTTTTGCAATTCAGAACCACTTATTTTTTCGGTTTGAATCGGATTTATTACCGATAAATAAGTTCCCCGATCCTTTTTGATAACGGTTACTTCCTCAATTTCAAGATTCGGATCCAAGTCTACTTCAATTGCTTTTAAGTCGTGAACATGTATAACTTTTGTTTCGTAGCCCACAAAACTAAAAACAAGCATGTGCTGCCCACTTTTTTTATTTATTTCGAATGTGCCGTCGTTTTCCGATGCCACACCTTCTTTGCTGCCTTGCCAGTAAATATTTA
>JBNKOT010000372.1:0-4247 GCA_050294855.1 Draconibacterium sp.
TGTCCGGGCCGTATATTTGTAGCACCGATACTTTTTAATTCGTCAGCAAGCACATATTCTAAACCCGAAAACGTTTTTGCAATTAGTTTATGATTCTTCAATTTTATCTCTTTTATTAATTAAATACCTGCTCCGTCAGTAAAATGCGTTTCGTTTGGTCGCGATTGAATAAGTTTTGATTTGGCAGGCAAACTTTTGGTTACCCACACATTACCTCCAATTATCGATCCTTTCCCGATTGTAATTCGGCCTAAAATGGTTGCTCCGGCATAAATTACAACATTGTCTTCCACAATCGGGTGTCTTGGAATTCCTTTGATCGGATTTCCGTTTTCGTCCAACGGAAAACTCTTTGCACCCAGAGTTACTCCCTGGTATATGATCACATTTTTCCCCAATATACTTGTTGATCCGATAACAACTCCGGTTCCGTGGTCGATGGTAAAATGATCGCCGATTTCTGCTTTCGGATGAATATCGATTCCAGTTTCGCTGTGTGCCATTTCAGAAATAAACCGAGGAATGAGCGGCACTTCAAGCTCCAGTAATTTGTGCGCAATGCGGTAATTAGTGATTGCACGAATACCTGGATATGCAAAAATTATTTCGCCAACATTTCTGGCTGCCGGGTCGTTTAAAAAAGTTGCTTCCACGTCGGTCACCAATTGTCGTCGTATTTCGGGGAGGGTTTCAATAAAATCTAAAGCAATTTGTTTTGCTTTTGCGCTGTGAATCTCCAACGAAGTTTTATGACTGTCGACACATTCGAAACATAAACCGGCCAAAATTTCGGCACTCAGTAAATCGTAGAGTTCATCGATATAAACTCCCATATAATGTTGAGTGGTGTTCGATCTCAGCGAAGTATTTCCGTAGTAACCCGGGAAAAGAATTTCGCGAACCAAATCGATTACCTGTCGCAGTTTTACGATAGATGGGAGCGGTTCTCCCAATTGATGTTCGTGACAAACTTTTTGAAAGGATTGTGGATTGCTGAGCTGATCAACAGTCCGCATAATTTTATTTTCATAGTCTTTTGGTGCCATTTTATTTTGAATATAGAAGTACAAAGCTAATTACAATTTGGTTACATTCCTTTAAAAACACAGAAGTATCGCTCTTGTTGACGATTTATTACAGATAATTTAAATGAGTGAGTGCATTTTTTATCCTTTCGTTTCCCGAACCGTCAACAGGCGCGTATTTATAATTGTATTTTTTTATGGTTTCGATGTATTTTTTGTGAAGAAGAATTCGTTGTTTTCCGCCATTTTCTCGAACTGAATCGGGTTTCCAGGGTAGATCGGGCTGGCAAACTAAAAAAAGATCGATTGGAGTTTTCTGCATTTCAGTTTCAAACCAGTTCGGTATTTTATCATATACAACTTCGAACCAGATTTTTGTGATGACTAACCAGGTATCCAAAAAAATATATGGATGATCAGTGTCTTTAAAGCGTTTTAATTGTTCGACCTGAACTTCAGCAATTTTTTCAACATCCTCATAATTGTAATGTCGATTTAATTTTTCGACATAATTCCGTGCAATTTCAGGAATAAAAGGCGCATTAAAATGCCGTGCAAGTGCTTCGGTTAAAGTACTCTTTCCGGTTGATTCGGCTCCGGTGATTACTATTATTTTAGGTTTGGAATTCATATTTTTTATCGATGTCTTTTTTCCATTCAACAAAACCCAAATATGCCATTATTGTATAAACCAGAAATAAAATTACGGTTGGCCATAAATTTTTGTAGATATACAAACCCGACGAAAAAAGATCTACAAAAATCCAGATCAGCCAGTGTTCGATGTATTTTTTTGCCAGCATCCAGGTAGCTGTAATACTCAAAGCGGTTGTTAGCGAATCCATATAAGGAACATCGGAATCGGTAAAATTTAAAAGAACAACAAGAATTGCAAAGTAGATTAAAATGGTGATTCCGGTAAGTTTTATCCAGAGCGATTTATTTACTTCTCTGATGGGCACAGAACCTCCGTTTTCAGCCTTTTTCCCTTTTATCCAGTAATACCAGCCATAAATACTAATAATCACATAATACACCTGCAAACCCATGTCGGCATAAAATTTACTTTGAAAAAATACGACGATATAAAGTGCGGAGGTAATTAGCCCGGTAGGCCAGGTAAAAAGACTTTGCCGGATAGAGAAGAAAATATAGATTATACCAAGAATGGCTCCCAGTAATTCTATTTTATTACCTGCGAGCCATTCCAGAATTAAATTCTGCATATTTTTTATTCAGTCGAAACCAAAAGGTTTTTGTATTCTTTTTGGTTTTTTATTACTTCTAATGCTCTTAAAATTGCTTCGTCGTCTTTATAATATACTTTAAAGAAGTCGTTACGCGAAAAAATATCCCGGGCAATTATGGCTTTGATTTCGGTTTGTAAGTTTGTAAGTGTAAAGGCCAGACTTTCTTCATCTTTATTTACATTTTCTTTTTCGCCAATTGCAACTACATTGTCAATCATTTCGCTGGTTACTTTAAAGTTTTTGTCGAAATCTTCGAAGTCAGGATAATCACTTTTTAGTTGCTCGCGGTTGGAATCAACAAAATCGAGTACATAATTTATGATAATACTTTTTCTTCGCAATTGATTGATGTATTGATAGTGCCATGAAGTATCCATCGGGATAAAAATATCGGGCATAATTCCACCTCCTCCAAAAACATCGCGACCGTTAACCAGTGTTTTGTATTTCTGCGATTCGTCGAAATGAATACTGTCTTCGCTGAACATTTCGCCGTTGGTCATTCTTTTTACGTAATCCCGACGGTAATCTTTAACTCCTTTTTCGTACGGTTTTTGAATACATCTGCCGCTTGGTGTATAATAATGCGCAATGGTTAATCGCACCATCGATCCATCGGTTAAAAAGAAGGGTTTTTGCACCAGTCCTTTTCCAAACGAACGACGGCCAATAAGAACACCGCGGTCCCAATCCTGAATTGCTCCGGCAACAATTTCGCTTGCCGATGCCGAATTTTCGTCAACCAGCACTACCAAATTACCATTTTCGAACGATCCTTTCGATGTTGCTTTTAATTCGCGTTTGGGCTCGTTTGTACCTTCCGTATATACAATTAATTTTCTATCGCCTAAAAATTGGTCAGCAATTTCGTTCGCAATATTTAAATAACCTCCTGTGTTTCCACGCAAATCAAAAATCAGATTTTTTAAATTTTGTTCTTTCAATTCGCTGATTGCACTTAAAACTTCTTTGGTTGAAGTTGCTGCAAATTTATTGAGTTTGATGTATCCTGTCGATTCGTCGAGCATGTATGAAGCATCCAGGCTGAAAATTGGAATTTTATCTCTTATGATTGTAAAATCAAGCAATTCAGGACTTTGTCTGCGTAGAACTTTTAAATCTACTCTTGTTCCTTTATCGCCGCGCAACATGTCAAAAACATCACTGTTTTTTAAACCTATACCGGCAATTATTTTATTATCGACTTCGACAATTCTGTCTCCGGCATGCAAACCTACTTTTTCCGAGGGTCCACCCGAAATCGTGGAGGTGACCATAAGCGTGTCTTTGTATATGTTAAACGAAATTCCGATTCCTTCAAAATTACCAACCAAAGGTTCGTTCATTTTGTCGACTTCTTCTTTCGAAATGTAGGTCGAATGTGGATCAAGATCGGATAGCAGATTTACAATTGCTTTTTCGGTAATCTGATCAATATTGGTGGAGTCGACATAATATCCGTCGATTAATCGCAATAAACGTCCAATTTTTAACTGATTCTGCTGAACAGAATTCTGTGCTTTTAAGTTTGCTGCAGGCAGTACAAAAAGTACTGATAAAAGGATAGTAAAAACTATCCGTTCAATTTTTTTGACTGATAATTCTCTCATTATATTGTGTCCATTAATTATAACCATACAACGTCAAAGTAATCCTAATGTTTTTGAAAATCAATGCGATGTAAAGTTAAAAAATGTTATTCCCATTCGATAGTTGCCGGTGGTTTGGAACTAATATCGTAAACCACACGATTGATTCCGCGCACCTTATTTATAATTTCGTTCGACATTTTTGCCAGAAAATCGTAGGGTAAATGAACCCAGTCAGCCGTCATTCCGTCGGTAGACGCCACGGCACGCAATGCCACGGTATTTTCATATGTCCGTTCGTCGCCCATCACTCCAACCGATTGCACGGGCAGCAACATTACACCGGCCTGCCAGACTTCGTTATACAATCCCCAGTCTTTTAA
>JBNKOT010000373.1:0-2434 GCA_050294855.1 Draconibacterium sp.
AGTTGTTTTCTTTTTGCAAAAGCGGCAGCAGCAGCAATGTCGGTGATTTTTAAAAGTGGGTTCGATGGTGTTTCGATGTACAACATTTTTGTGTTTTCCCGAATCGCTTGTTCAAAATCGGCAGGCGTGTTTCCTTCTGTAAATGTAAATTCAATGCCAAATTTTGTCAGCTCCGAGTTGGTCCAATTTACCGTTCCTCCATACAATCCTTTCTGAAAAATGATATGGTCGCCCGATTTTAAAAAAGTGAGCAGGGTGGAAGTTATCGCGGCCATTCCCGAAGAAAAAATAAGCGCTGCTTCGGTATTTTCCAAAGCCGCAATTTTTGTGGCCACCGCAATTTGGTTTTTTGTGTTAAAGTAGCGCGGGTAAGTAACATCCGAATCGAGGTAACCAATTGCCGTTGAAGTATAAATTGGTGAGTTGGCTCCATGTGTTCTTTCGTCGAACTGAGTTCCGGCATGAACGGCTTTGGTTTCTTTTGTTGTCATTGGATAGTTGGATCAGAATTTAATGTTTACGAATTTACTGAATTAAGGACAATTAAAAAAGCCGGTTTTTGGTGTTGTTTTTTGTTTTTATTCCGCGGTGACGCATATTCATAATCCCACTAATAGTTTTACTGCGGATGAAAACCGTTGTGCCCGATGAAACAAAAACAAGTATTTCAAAAATACTTACCACGATTTATTAAAACCTCAATCCTCAAAACTAAAATCTGATTATCTTTGTTTTTTATTCAAAAAAATATGTCAGGAAAACCATTAATTTTAGTTACAAACGACGACGGAATTCATGCAAAAGGATTGCGGGAACTGGTGGAAGTCATCCAGTTTTTTGGCGATGTTATTGTTATTTCTTCTGAAGTTTCAATGTCGGGTAAATCAAATGCGATAACAGTTGATCAACCTTTGCGTGCCACACCGGTCGAAAAAATACATGGTGTTCCCACGTATAAATGCAACGGCACACCGGTCGACAGTGTAAAACTTAGTTTTAATAATTTATTCGATCGTAAACCCGATTTTGTGGTATCCGGAATTAATCACGGAGCAAATACTTCGATCAGCGTAATTTACAGCGGAACCATGGGAGCTGCAATTGAAGGAAGTTTACATGGTGTTCCGTCGATCGGTTTTTCGCTCGACGATTTTAGTGCCAGTGCCGATTTTTCGAAAGCAAAAATTATTGTGGCAAAAATTTTCCAAAGTGTGCAGGAAAACGGATTGCCGTCATTTACCTGTTTGAATGTAAATATTCCAAAAGGAAAACCTGAAGGGATAAAAGTTTGCCGACAGACTCATGGAAAGTGGGTGGAAGAATTTGAAAAAAGAGTCGATCCTCATGGACGCGAGTACCATTGGCTTTCCGGATATTTTAAAAACTTTGAAGAAGAATCGACAGATACCGATATCTACGCCCTCGAAAACAATTTTGTTTCGGTGGTGCCCGTTACAGTAGACATGACATGCTACAAAACTTTGGAAGAGCTTAAAAACTGGAATTTTTGATGCAAAGACGAAAAAAAAATAAACTCGATAATACAGGAATTGGTTTGTTGGCAGGTTTTTCGCTGCCGGTAATTATCTTTTTTGCAGTTTATTATTTTACTGAAAGAGGAATTTCTTTCTCGAATTATGTTGGAAATTTGTGGTATTTACAATCGCTGGTAAAATTGGGTAGTTTATGTGTTTTTGCCAACAGCGCAATTTTTATGGGTTTTATTAAATTGAAATACGATAAAGCGGCGCGCGGTGTGTTGGCAGCAACACTCTTTTATGCCTTTGGAGTTTTAATTTCAAGAGCGTTTAAATGAAACGAGATCACACAAGAGAATGATTACAAAGGGAGTTACATCTAATACCGTTGAAAACATTAATTTTAATTAGATGAAGTATTACATCATTGCAGGCGAAGCATCGGGCGATTTGCATGGTTCTAATTTAATGAAAGAGCTAAAAGTGGCAGATTCGGATGCGAAGTTTCGTTTTTTTGGCGGCGATCTAATGAAAGCTGTTGGCGGCAGTCTTGTAAAACATTATCGCGAAATGGCATTTATGGGAATTGTTGATGTTTTACTCAACATCAGAACCATCAGTAAAAACCTCAATTTTTGCAAAAAAGATCTGATTGATTTTCAACCCGATGTACTTATTTTGATCGATTATCCCGGATTTAATCTTCGGATTGCAGAATTTGCCAAACAAAACAACATTAAAGTCTATTATTATATATCTCCCAAATTTTGGGCGTGGAAAGAACATCGAGTAAAAAAGGTAAAAGCATTTGTCGACGAAATGTTTACCATCTTTCCGTTTGAAACGGCATTTTATCAAAAGCACGATTTTAAGGTAAATTATGTCGGAAATCCTTTGATGGATGCTCTGGCCGAATTCAAAAAAGCAGCGCAGAAAAAGGAAACATTTTTTACAAA
>JBNKOT010000374.1:0-7997 GCA_050294855.1 Draconibacterium sp.
CTTTTCTGCAGCCGAATTATTGCGAATGTGCCAAACCCTGAAATTGCCAATTGTTTTCGATAAAATTTCAAATAATTATTTGTTTTAGATTCACAAAAATTCTTTTTAGATACTTAACTTCCCGTATATTTGAAAAATAAATAGATAGAATATGATCCGATTTCTTGAAAATTACTCGTTAAAAGCACACAATACTTTTGGTGTTGATGTAAAGGCAAAATACTTTTTTGAATTTACCGAGCTTGCCGATTTGGATACTTTTTTACACTCGAATGACATTTGGGGCATCGAAAGAAAGATCGTACTTGGCGAAGGAAGTAATATTTTGTTTTTAAACGATTATCAGGGTTTGGTGATTCATCCAAAAATTCCGGGGATCGAAATGGTAAAAGAAACTCGCGAACATGTTTGGATTGAGGCTGGGGCCGGTGAAAACTGGGACGAATTTGTGCGGTATTGTGTCGACTCTCATTTTGGCGGTATCGAAAATCTGGCTTTTATTCCCGGAAATGTTGGTGCGGCTCCGGTGCAAAATATTGGTGCGTACGGACAAGAGTTAAGCAATGTTGTTGAATCGGTAAAAGGATACAATATGGATAACCGCGAGTTTGTTGAATATTCTAATCTGGCTTGCGAGTTTTCTTATCGGAACAGCATTTTTAAAAGTAAATTGAAAGACAGTTTTATCATATTGTCGGTCATTTTTAAACTGGATAAATTTCCTCGGTTTCAGTTGGATTATAGGAAGCTCGAACAAAAAGTTAACGAACGCGGCGAAGTAAATCTGCAAAATATAAAAGAGGCGGTAATTGATATTCGTTCCGAAAAATTGCCCGATGTAAATGTGATTGGAAGTGCCGGCAGCTTTTTTAAAAATCCGGTTGTCGATATCGAAACCGCAGAAAGGATTGAAGGTGAATTCAAAGAAATGCCGGTTTATTTGGCGGGCGAAGGAAAAGTAAAACTTGCCGCCGGCTGGTTAATCGAAAAATGTGGATGGAAAGGTTATCGCGATGGCGATTTGGGTGTTCACGAAAAACAGGCACTTGTAATTGTTAACTATGGAAAAGCCAGCGGAACCGACATTTATAATCTTTCAGAAAAAATTCAGGAATCGGTTTTTGAAAAATTTGGTGTGCTGCTCGAACGCGAAGTAAATTGTGTTTGAAGTTGATTTTGTCATTTCGAAGGAAGTATGATTAGAAATCTGCTGAAAGAAGTGTGAGATTTCTCCTCCTTTGTAGTCGAAATAACCATATGTAATCTTATTTATAAATCTTGTTTTTATCTAAAGCTTTGCGGTATTTATCTGCATTTTTGTTGTGTTGCGCCAGCGTTTTTGCAAAATTGTGGTAGCCCGAAAAATCTTCTTTGGCACACATAAAAACGTAATTGTGGTCTTCGTAATCTAAAACTGCATCGATGGCCGAAACTTCAGGAAATGCAATTGGTCCAGGTGGTAAACCTGCATATTTGTAAGTGTTGTAAGGCGAATCGATTTCTAAATGTTTATTCAACACACGTTTTAAAGAATAGTCACCAACTGCATATTTTATTGTTGGATCGGCCTGCAGCAATATTCCCTTTTTTAATCGGTTAATGTATAAACCTGCCACCCGTTTTAGTTCGTCGGGTTTTACGGTTTCCGATTCTACGATCGATGCCAGAATGATTACTTCTTTTGGAGATAATCCGATTTTTTCGGCCTTTTCAATTCTTGATTTTGTCCAAAACCGCTGGTATTCGGCATACATCCTTTTGGCATAATCTTCAGCCGAAGTTGTCCAGTAAAACTGGTAGGTGTTCGGAATAAACATTGTTCTGAAAGTCTCGGTTTCAAAACCATATTCGGTAATAAGTTTTTCGTTCGAAAACAAACTTAAAACCGATAGCGAATCGGCTTGAATATATTTACTTACTTTTCCGGCAAGATCTTCTTTAAAACGAACATTGTTAAACGTTAAATTCACTGGCTCCTGTTTCCCCGAACGAAGCATGTTTACAATTTGGTTGGTGTTCATTCCCTTTTTTACCCGATACCGACCTGGTTTTACAAGCGTTTTATAGTTTTTCTTTTTCGATACCCATTTAAATGCCTTTTCGTTGAGCAAAACATCGTTGAGCAACAAACTGTCCTGCACTTGTTCGAAAGTGGCATTTTCGGGAATAAACAGCAAGTATTCGTTTTTTACATTCTCGTCGAAAATAAAATTATAATGCTGGTAACCCCAGATTCCTACTGCAATAAATGCAATTGAAAAAAATATAATGATTGATTTCCCGATTTTTGGGAAAGTCATAATTCTGCTTTTTTGTTCGATCGACATAAAACTTTTATTTGGAGCAAAAATAATCGTTATTCGTTAAATGGAAGATAACCTTTGATCAAAATTAAATTCTTGTTTGATTATTTTAATTTCATTCAAGCGAATTTAACTAATTTTGCAGCTTAATTAAGTGAATTAAAAAACATTGTTATGCAACAAGTAAATCTTGCTGAAGATATTTATTATTTAGGTTTTAACGACCGACGTACAAATTTGTTTGAAAACATTTGGCCCATCCCGCACGGGATTTCATACAGTTCGTATTTAATTGTCGACGAAAAAATTGCTTTGATCGATACTGTTGAACGCTCGTTTATCGACGATTATTTAGATCAAATCGAAGACATTATTGGCGATCGGCAGGTCGATTATTTAATTATCAATCACATGGAACCCGATCATTCGGGAGCCTTAAAAGCCGTGGTTCAGAAATATCCAAACATCACTTTGGTTGGAAATAAAAAGACCTTTGGTTTTGTTGAAACCTATTACCTGAAACCGATAAATACACTGATGGTGCACGACGATGCAACATTGGATCTGGGCAAGCATAAATTGCAGTTTCAAATGATTCCGATGGTACACTGGCCCGAAACAATGGTAACTTACGAAGAAACCAATAAAATTCTTTTTTCGGGCGATGCCTTTGGAAGTTACGGAACGTTAGACGGCGGAATTTTCGACGACGAAATCAACCTCGATTTTTATGAAGTTGAAGTGATGCGCTACTTTACCAACATTGTAGGGAAATATTGTCCGCATACACAACGTGCCATTAAAAAATTGGCACCACTCGATATTAAAATGATCGCCGCCACGCACGGTCCGGTTTGGAGAACAAATCTCGACTGGATTCTTACGCGTTACAACAAATGGAGTTCGTACGATTTAGATCGGGGAGTGGTTATTGTTTACGGATCGATGTATGGAAATACACAAAAAATGGCAGAAGTAATTGCGCGTAGAATTGCCGAGCGTGGAATCAAAAATATCCGGGTTTACGATGCATCAAAAACACACTCGTCTTACATCATCAACGATATTTTTAAATACAAGGGATTTATTGTTGGTAGTGCAGCATACAATAATTCGCTTTTCCCAAATGTCGAAATTTTACTTTCTACCATCGAACATATGGCACCAAAAAACCATTTGTTGGGCATTTTTGGAAACTATTCGTGGAACGGCGGCGGAGTAAAAAACTTAATAACTTTTGCCGAAAAAATTAAATGGGAACAGGTTTACGAACCCATCGAAGAAAAAGGTGCATTAAAAGTAAACACCACCGAAGAACTGTTAAAATTGGCAGATGCAATGGCCTACAGATTGTTGGAAATGCCAAAAACAAAATAAACTGATGTAGGCATTATTTACCGGGTGACATGAAGTCACCCGGTAAATAATCAAAATAATTATTTTCTCTATCTTTTATTTCATCCTCAAATTCTCTTTCACTTTTTTAATTCTTTCATTTTATTTGACGACTTTTCAACTTCTGTTATTGAAAGTTTTGTTCGAAAGTTTTCGTTTGTATATGCAAAAATCAAATCCGATATTTCGTATTATTTTTAATACTCCAAAAAATAAAACTCTATTGGAGTATATTTACCATTAAAATAAAAGGGATGAAAAAAATATTTAGCTATTTCCTGCAAGGCTTATTACTGGTTGCTCCGCTGGTAATTACCGGGTATATTATTTATGCTGTTTTTGCTTCTATCGATGGCTGGCTGGCCGATAACCTCGAAAAACTAATCGGATTTCATTTACCGGGATTAGGCATTCTTGTTTTATTCGTTTTTCTAACCATTTTAGGAATGCTTGGGCAGTTAACCGTTATAAAGCCGCTAAAAGCTGTGTTTCAAAAACTATTGTCTCGAGTACCGCTTTTAAATCTGCTTTATACGTCGTTAAACGATTTGTTGTCGGCTTTTGTGGGCAAAGAGAAAAAATTTAATACGCCGGTGAAAGTCCTTTTTAACGCCGAGAATAACTTGTGGAAACTTGGATTTATCACAAAAAATGATTTACCCGAAATTGAAGAGCCAAACTTGTCGGCCGTTTATTTTCCGCATTCCTATAATTTCTCGGGAGAGTTATATTTAATTCCAAACGAACGGATTTTTCCGATCGATATTTCGGCAGCGCAAGTAATGAAATTTGTTGTGTCGGGCGGAGTTACCAATATTGAATCGGATATAAAACAGAACATGTCTGTTTAAAGGTCGCTGATTTTAATAATTAATGTTTTGCTGAAATTCGCAAATTAGAGTTACAGATTTAATTCATCAATTCCTTGCAGGTACAAGTCGGCTTTAGCAAAATCGTCGTCGAGAATGTGAATTTCTGCTTCAAACATTCCGCTTAAAGGAGCACGAAAATGAGATCGGTTGTATTTGTTAATGACTTTATAATCGATATTGTGGTCGTCTAAAACAATAGTTTGTTTTCTAAATGTTTCCCGATCGTAACAGGTATTGTAGAAAATATAATGTTTTTTCATGTTCATTATTTATTTCAGATTGAGCCGCATTTTCATTTTTATTTGGATCAAAATCGGAATACAAGTTACTGAATCTTTTACGATTTTCTATTAACGAAATCATTTGGTTAAAAGGAGAAATCGAGGTGAAACGAATTCAATTATATGCGCATTTCATCTTTGATAAAACTCGATTGGCAGTTTGTCCGGATCGAAAATAAAGGTAAACTTCTTGCCGGTAATTTCGTCGATTCTGATTTTTTCAGCAATAACATTTCTTAAACGCAGTTTTTCGACCACCGAATTTACGTCGTCAACTTCGAAAGCCAAATGACGCAGTCCGGCTGCTTCCGGATTAGTAACGCGTTTTGGAGGATTGGCGAATGAAAAAAGTTCGATGATGTATTCTCCATCGAGCGCCAGATCTAATTTATACGATTTGCGTTCTGCTCTGTACGTTTCTTTAATAACTTCCAAATCCAAAACAGAAGTATAAAATTCTTTCGATTTTTCGTAATCGGAAACAATAATGGCAATGTGATGGACTTTGTTGAGTTTTATCATTTTAAAATTTTTCTGTCTGATTGTAAAAGTACAGATTATTAATTTTTGGAGTCCTTTTTTATTTCTACTTTTAGAACTCAATCGAAACATCAACCAAATGAATATCAACAGAAGAAATTTTTTATTTAAATCGGCTGCCGGTGCAGCTGCACTATCCAGTATTCCTGCAATTGTGTCTGCAAGTATTCCTGAAGAAAAGAAAAAACCAGAAGCTAAATATTCTCTTTTCGAAAAAGGAGATACCGTATTATTTCAGGGCGATTCGATAACCGACGCCGGTCGCGAACGAGAAAAACAAGAACCAAACAGTCCGCGCTCTTTTGGAAGTGGTTATGCGTTTTTAGCAGCTTCGGCTTTGCTAAATGCACTTCCTGAAAAAGATTTGACCATTTATAACCGCGGAATCAGTGGCAATAAAGTTTACCAGTTGGCTGAGCGTTGGCAAAAAGACTGCCTTGATTTAAAACCAGCGGTACTGAGTATTTTAATCGGAATAAACGATTACTGGCATTTTAGAAATGGCAATTACGATGGAACCATTGAAATTTATGAAAACGATTATCGTAAACTTTTAAAAGAAACTAAAGCAAAATTACCAAATATCAAATTTGTGATTTGCGAACCTTTTGCAGTTCCAAATACACGTGCAGTCGACGAAACCTGGATTGCGCCGGTTACCGAATTCAGAGTAGTAGCCAAAAAACTGGCAAAAGAATTCGATGCTATTTGGGTTCCTTTTCAAACTGTTTTCGATGAAGCCGTTAAACACGCTCCAGCAACTTATTGGACTGGCGATGGTGTTCATCCCGGAATGCCCGGAGCACAATTAATGGCCGAAGCCTGGTTAAAGGCAGTGGAATAAATATAATTTGAACGCAGAAATGGATGGTATCCCTTCAAGCGATGCTATATTTAATACAACACTTATTTGCAGTTGGTCAGTTCCATTTGCAATCTGTCGGAAAAATGTATTTTGAAAAGACCAAAGAATGTTCATTTGTGGAAACATAAATGAACATTTTTAATTTAGAGACTTATGAAACGACCATGTAGAAATGCTTCACAAACAAGCATAATTAAAATGAGGGAGTTACATCCACTACCTTTTAAAACTTTTAATTGGATGAAAACCAAACTGATTCTAATCACGATTCTCGGATTATTCTTTTCAAACCCAATCTTTTCAAAAACAAAAAATGGATCTCCTTATAATCCCGAAGAAAAAGTTTATTGGGATTTTTTAAAAGAGCGACTTTTTGATGGGGAAAGGTCTATTGTTTCTTCCTTTCAGGGAGATATCGTAATTCATCTAGATGGTGCAAGCTCACAAGATAGTAGCATTGTTGAAAGTTTAATGCTTCAATTAAGGCAGATTATTACCAATCGAAAAGTTCGTTTTTCAAAAGAAAATATGGAAGTTGATGAAAATGGTGAAATTTTTCATTCAATAAATATTGACTTTAATTACTATGGAAGCACATATATCCATCGTTCAAAAAATATAAATGGCAATCAGATTTTTTACGATGGTTTTAAAGGAATATATCAGGATGATATTTTTATGCAATTAATAACTATCAAGTTAAACGATTCCATTTCTTTTGCAGACCGCAAACGCTACATTGAATACGCCATTATTAAATCAATGTGTACGATAAAGGGAAATCCAATGGATGCCAGAACTTTTATTGATAATGCCATTTTGAGTGACTTTGATTACAATCCAGTCAATACCGAATTCTCGGAAGTAGATAAGTTTGTGATTCAAAAATTATATTCCGATGATTTTCAAAAACAGTTTAAAAATTACATGCTTGCAAATTCATCATGGAGATACTCTTTGGTTTTTAGACATAAAGATATAATGGAGACAATTGGATATTTTATTTCAATTATCATTGCTCTACTAATTCTTCTATTTTTTTACAATCCTGTCATTAAAAAGAATTATCAAAATTTATATTTTAGTTATTTAGCTCCAGGTTTTTTAATGGCAAATTCTGCACTTTTTATTGTATCTGTATTTCATTATCTGGCAACGCATTATATTGTCTTCCATAACGGGAAATTGTATGAATTCCTTATTGTAAATCTATTGGCAATTTTAATATCAACGGTATTATATTTTATCGAGCGATATAGTTTAAAAGCTGAAATGAAGTTCCAAGTTCAGATTACATTGAAAGCGCTTTATCTATTTATAATTGTTGTTGTTCCGACTTCTATTTTGTTTTATTTCACCGACAATTTTAAAATGATTTACATTACTGACATTTGTGTAACCGGAATTGCTTTGTCAATTGGCAGAATTACAGTTTTGTATTTTAAAAAAATGAACGAATTATTAATTTACAAAAAAGATACAGAACTAAGTAAGTTAAAAGAAGTAAATACACGCGTTGAAATACAAAGTTTACATGCCCGGATAAATCCACATTTTTTATACAATTCGTTAAATTCGATTGCCGGCTTGGCGCATAGTTATCCGGATAAAACAGAAAAAATGGCACTTTCGCTTTCCGATATGTTTCGTTATTCGTTAAATCGAAAAAAAGAGGTTTTAGCAGACATAAACGACGAAGTTGAAATGGTGCGCTCTTATCTCGAAATTGAGCAAATACGTT
>JBNKOT010000375.1:0-14665 GCA_050294855.1 Draconibacterium sp.
TGAGGATTATCAGAAAATTCAGGAAATGGAGCAGATGGATTTTTTGAGTATGAAAAAAGATGAACTTGCAAAAAGTTATGCGCATTTAAATAATTACATTGAAGAAAATCCTTTGGTTTCAGAGAAATTTAAATATTATCAGAAAAATAATTATCGTTTTAGAATAGCATCTGATTTATTGCAGCGTAGATTTGAATTAAATAGAAGAACAAAAGAAGAATTTCCTAAAGGATTTATGGAGTATGTAAATGATACCTTATATAAAAATAGTCCTGTTCAACCTTTTACCTTAGTTCGCGAGTATCTTTCATTTATGAGAGATTATACGGGTTATATACAAGAGCTAAGTAGTGAAGCTTCAATGTCTATCTCTTCGTTTGAAGCGTTTGAACTTATGGAGAAAGAGGGAAAAATAAAACTTAATAAAGAGGAGAGAAATAGTATTAAAATGGCCCAAGAATTTTTCTCGTTAATAAGCAAGTTGAGAGATGAAAAGGCGGATTCTGTTCAAATTGCTGAAGCATCAAAACCTTACCTGGATAATCAGAAAAAAATCATGGAATTGTTTCAGCGGGAAGAAGTAAAAGCCTTTTTACAAAATGAATGGAAGGAAATTGTTTCTGTGATTTTTGCAAAAAGAAGGATGGAATCTGCATTCTCAACCTACGATAGTATAATAAGCGACCCCATATTAAAAGATATATTTGAAGCACAAAAATTCTATTGGTATATCGATTATAAAAAGTCGGAATTACCCGATGATCTATACCAGTGGTTTAAAGAGAGAATTACAAATCCTGCCCTTGTTGCGCAAATTGAACAAGCCAATAATTTCTATTTGGAAATAAGCACACAAGATATTTTATATGTGGAAAGTTTAAAAAATACTGATCACCTTAAAGATGCCAAGGATGCAGATTTACTGTTTGCTCAACTAACAGAACCTTATCGGGGGAAAGTGGTGTATCTCGATTTTTGGGGAACATGGTGTGGCCCATGTAAACAACAAATGAAATATGTAGGTGAGGTAAAAAAGGCACTCAAGAATGAGGATGTGATTTTTATGTACTTCGCGAATAATTCTCCCGAAACATCATGGAAAAATGTAATTAAAGAAAATCATTTGTCAGGCGAAAATGCAGTACATTATCGTTTGCCAAATGAACAGCAAAAGATGCTGGAACGACGACTCTCAATTAAAGCATTTCCAACTTATATGCTAATGGATAAGAAGGGAAATATTGTAAACATGAAAGCACCCCGGCCACAGGAAAAAGGCAAGTTAGTAAGTGAAATTAAAAAATTATTGTCGTTGTAATTTGATATAATACTAAAAAAAACGCTGTGTTTGGGAGTTACTTGTTGGTTAAGTAGCTCCCTTTTTTTGATCTTTGACTTTATTAATTGACCAACTGTTGAACCCCTTCGGGGCTCTTTGTTGTACATTTACTTCTACCACGGATTGCATCCGTGGTTATTCACATTTAGTCACGTCGTGACATTTTTGCGGAAGTGTAATTGCAACATTAATTTGTTATAGAATTATTGACGGTTGAAAAAACAATGACAAATAATCAAACTTGTAATGTTCTGAAAGAACTAAAGGTTAATAACCATCGGTAAAACCGGTGGCTCATTGAAAGAAAAATGAAGGGGTTAAACAGGATTAACTTTCGGTCTAAACCGGGGGAAATAGAAAAGAAAGAGAAGGCGCAATTGCTAAATTCATTGAAATACAACTCTAACTTGCACCGTAATTCCTTAATACTCAAAAGCCTCTCTTTTCAGCAAACTGGTGTATAAAAAATATTTCTTTCAACAACATAAAATTCTTACATTTAACGCCGAAATAAACGAATCAAAATTAGTCGGACAAAAAAGCGAAATGCAATAAAAACCTCAAACAAATAACAAAATCAACTTTATGAAAACTAAAATTATTACCACAGTTATTATATTACTTGTTATTGGCGTTTTTGTTGGCAATCGCATTTTGGGCAACAAAATTGCCACCCAAATTGATGCTGAGTTAAAAAGTAAAATCGACAAAAACGAACTTCTGGTAGCCATTCAATATTCAGAAATTAAAGTCGATCCGCTTTTTACTTCGGTAAAATTTATTGGCGTTTCAATTGATGCACCCGAATCGCGAGGAGTTTTTAAGAGCAAGGAAATTAAAATCGATATTCCCTACAAAGAGGCGCTTCGTTTGGCCGAAAGCACCGAATTTGAGGAATTAAAATCGTTTGCAATAGAGTTTGTAAAACCTGAAATTACAGGTTTAGATAATGAATTAGGGGTAAAATTAGACCAATTAACAATCGATTTCGACGGACATCTCACTAAAGAAAATCTGGAAAATCTGCAGACTAAATTTCCCGCCGAAAAACAGAAATTGAAATTTTCTTTCTCAGCTTTAAGCGTAAATCTTCCTGAAGAATACGCAAATATTCAGCCGTTATTGGAATTGCAAAAACAGTTTATGGAAGTTGATAAAGGAAGTTATACCCTTGTTTACCTGCCAGAGGAAAAAGAATTCAATATTCAGGAGTTTTCGATTTCGTCTCCGATTTTATCGTACAAAGGCTTGTCAACTTTTAGTTTTGAAGGCAGTGGTTTTAACGATTTTAAACCTCAGCTTGCACACATGGAATCGGAGCTAATTGTAAAACCCGATGATTTTGCGTGGGAAGACGAAAACGGAAAGGGCGAATTTAGTCTTAAAAAACTTGAATTTACAACCAATATGCAGATGCAATTCGTCAATACAACTTTGCCCGAAGGAGAAATGAATTTGAAGGTAGAAAAATTGAAAACAAAGTACGAGGAGGAAAATCAGAATGCCGGTGGTGGATCGCCACTTTCGATTTCTTTTAATAATTTCGATTTAGAAAAACTTGAATTTCATTATTTGCTGGAAGATGAAAAACTATGTGTTACCAACTCCGAAATAAAGAGTTCGGTATTTGATGCAACTATTTTTGCAAATGTTCAGGTGGATAAATTAAACCCTGCAAACTCGAGTATAATCGAAGCAAAAGTAGAGGTGAGTAAATTGTCTTCCGATTTGGAAAAAACGCTTACTGGTTTTGAAAAGCAGATGGGGCAGGAATTACCGCGCGAAAATGGCAAGATTATCCTCGAATTATCGGGAAATATTGCACGTCCTAAAATTAAAGGTTTTGAGTTTTAAGGTACTCAGTTTTTTTTAGTCGGTCCAAAACCGATCATCGGACGGGATTTTTTTATTTCGTCCTAATTCCAGCGGATCAAAACGTAACATCGCAAATAAATACCAGGCAGTCGACGAAACACAAAGGCTGGTATCTGCGCCTTTCCAAAGGTTTGAGCTGCCATAAGAAGTGCCAAAATTGGCAGAATACGGAAAAGCGTAGGTATTTTCAAATAAGGTGCTGGGCGCTAAATTTTTTCTCATTTCGGCGAGGTATTTTTCTGCTTCGGCCTCGCTGTTGGCAGTTTGAAAAGCAACTGCCATTTGCCCGATTCCTTCAATCCAAACCACATCCCGGTCTTCATCGAAACAATAACCGGTAATCATTTCGTTGGTTAGTGTCGATTTTTTGCTTGTTAAAAACCGATCGGCATCTTGAAGTACTTTTTTCGGGAAATCTTCAAAAATGCAATATCCCCACGAGTGTAAATCCAGCGCATATTCATGTTTTGAATTATCGGCCCAGGCAATAAAAATTTGATTTGCCTGATCCCAGCGCACTTCTTCCAAATGATTAAGTAATTTTTTATGAAAACTGGTATAACCTGAAATGGCATTAAACGCATCGATATTTCCTTCAGCAATTTTTGAAATCTGATCGCCATTGGCGTGAAAACCTCCCCAGATTCCGCCGTCTTCATCTTGCAGTGATGTAATCCATTGGGCCAGTGCATCTGCCAGTTTATGGTATCTGTTCGTTCCTGTTCTGTCGTGATAATTATTGAGTGCAATCAGTAACCATGCATTATCTCCCATCCAGCGGCGTGGGCGGTTGTCGACCGGAATTCCATTTATCCTCCTCATTTGTCCGAATCCTCCTGGCGAAACGAGCATCTCCGTTTCTAAGCGACTTTCAAAAAAATCGAAAATCTTTTCTGCTTTTTCAAAGTCGCCATAACTGGTAAAAACAAGAGCCGAAAGTGCATTGTCGTATAGCGAAACATTTTGTCCGCCTTCGCTGCTCAATAAAAGTCCGTTCTCGTTTTGCATATGAACAAGCCAGTTGTAAACCGAATCAACTTTTATTTTTGGGTTTTCAGCTTCCGGCTCTGTCTTTTCTGAATTCCCTAGATTGCAGCTCACAAAAACGATATTCAATAAAACAATAAGCACTAAAGGATTTTTCATTTCGAACATTACTGAAATTAATTTCAAAAGACAAGGTAAATATGCAATCTTTTTTAAAATATACAGCGATTTAAATTTTTGAAGGTTTTAGTTGTTTAGAATGAATATTTATGTTGTATTCTCGGTAATTTAGTATCTTGCATACATTGTTCTATAGAAAGGATATAAAATAAATAAAAGCTGTTTTACATGAAACGTATTTTGGTTGCGGAAGATAATAAGTTAATCCTTGAAACAATTTGCAGGAACCTGGCGCGCGAAAACTATGAGGTTTTTAAAGTGACAGATGGTAAAGCGTGTTTAAAATTCATTGAAGAACACGAGATTGATCTTATTATTACCGATCTGTACATGCCGATTGTAAACGGTCATGAGGTGATTTCGATTTTGCGCAACGAAAGAAAGAATCTCACTCCCATACTTGTTCTGTCGGCTGCCGGAGCTGAAGAAAATGTTTTAAAAGCTTTTGAAATGGGGGCCGACGATTTTATGGTAAAACCGTTTAGTTTGACCGAACTGAACGTGCGAATTAAAAAACTATTGGCTCAGAATAATAAGTAATTAAACCAGATCTATTTTGTCAACAAAAAGCGATAAAAAATGAAAGGGATCAAATTAACGAACCCAAATTTGATTTCATTTGCAAAGGTTGTGTTTTACAGTCTAATTATTCTTTTGCCGCTAAAGAATTTAAATGCCAAAGGAAGTGAATCTAATGTTGTAGCATTAAATTATTCTTCAGCAATTGGTGTTGAAATGGGGGTGTCAACTGCCGAATCACGTGCAATTCAGGAGAATAACGATTCAATAATCATTCAGAATGATGACAATGCTGCCGGCAAATTAGAAGCGGTTGAAAAAGATTCTACATCAGAAATGGAGCTTTCTCAAGTTGAACCCGAAAGACAGGAATCGGCTGTTTCAACCATACTCCCACAATATTCAAGCATCAACAGTGAGGACGAAAAGGATGAATCCATTTATTTTGTTCAACGGAATGTCATTCTGAAAACTTTATTCGGAGAAGAAAAGGTTGTAGAATTCAAGCAAAAACTGGTGAAGTATGTGAACCGGAATTATTCTGCCGGGAAACGTTTGTTTTTTCTCAATTTAATCGATCAGATTTTAAAATATCCGATAGTTTTAGCTTTTTCATTTTTGATTTGCACTTTTATTGTTCATTTGTTTTTGGTGGTATCGTTAATTTCGTATACCAATCGAAGAAAAAATTACCTCGCTCGTTATCGAATTATTTATGGCAACCTCTACGAAAAAGTCACCTTGTCGTATCTTTTTGGTGAGATTGATTGGCCAACCTACTTGAAAAAACTTAAACGAATAAAACGCGCACGCAACCGAAATATATTAATCGATATACTTTTAAATTTAAACGATAATTTGAAAGGTGGCATCGACGAGCAGATTCCGGAAATTTATAAGAAACTCAATTTAGAACGTGATTCGTATAAAGCCGTATACTCAATTTTGTATTACCGAAAAGTGACAGGCCTGCACGCGTTAACAAATTTATATCCGGATGGTGCACGCGAAATTTTACCAAGTGTATTAAAACATTCCAATGAAAGTATACGATCGGAAGCGCATCAAGCCTATATTTTGTTAAACCCAGATGATCCGTTTAATTTTTTGAAAACTTTAACAAAACCATTCTCACGATGGACTCAATTGTCGGCTTTTCATTTGCTTCGGTTGCCACAAGTTAATGTTCCGTCATTTTCCAGGTATTTGTTATCTACACATAATGGTGTGCGGATATTTTGTCTGCAAATGATCAACTATTTTCAGCAGCTCGAAAACACAGAACTAATTTTTAATTTGTTGGAAAGCAACAAGGAACTTACTCGTTTCTTGTCGTACCGCGCCATTAACAATCTTCGTTTGTACGATGGGAGAGTACTGATAAAACAACAATATCGCGACGAAACAGAGAAAAATAAACTCGAAATAATCAAAGCACTTCGCAACATCGGAACCAATGAAGACATTGATTTTTTAGAGATCATTTTTAGATCAGAATCAAAAGCTTTGCAAATCGAAGCATGTCGAACCATGTATTACATGAGCCCGGAGTCGAAAGAAAGATTATTAAATGTGAGCAAAAAATCTATGCCAAATTTAGACTTATTTATTGCGCACGTAACAGATAAAAGAAATTAGTAAAAATGGATTTTGAAAACTTCAGATATATTATCGAAACATTTTTTGTGGTTTACACCATTTGTTTGTTCACTGTTTATCTGTCGCTGGCCATTGTTTCGGCTTTCGAGTTATTTCGTAATTATCAGGAAACAAAAATCACCAATTACGATGCAATTATATCAACGCCATTTGCACCGTTAATAACCGTTATTGCACCGGCTTTTAACGAGTCGCTAACCATTGTAGAAAACATTAAAGCATTGCTTGGATTGTATTATCCAAGTTACGAAATTGTGATAATTAATGATGGTAGCAAAGATAATACGCTGCAAAAAACAATCGAAGCATTCGACCTTGAAAAGATTCCATTTGTTTACGATTATAAAATTCCGTGCGCCGAAGTTTTAGGCGTTTACAAATCGCGAAAAAAAGCCTACAGTAATCTCACTGTTATCGATAAAATTAACGGAGGAAAAGCCGATGCACTCAATTCGGGTGTTAATCTGGCCAAAGGCGATTATTTTATTTCCATCGATGTCGATTCTATTATCGATCATTATGCACTTCAGAAACTGGTAAAACCTTTTTTCGAGGAAACCGACAAGCGCGTAATTGCTACAGGTGGAGTTATACAAATTGCCAATTCGTGTACAATCGAAGATGGTCAGGTGAAAGAAATTAATGTGCCCGATAAATTTCTTCCGCGTTGCCAGGTGATCGAATATAACCGGGCCTTTTTAATGGGAAGAATGGCCTGGAGCCGGCTCGATGGATTGTTACTGATTTCGGGAGCACTAGGACTTTTCGACAAAGAAGTGGTGATTGGATGCGGTGGATATTATACCAAAACTGTTGGCGAAGATATGGAGCTTGTGGTTCGGATGAGGTCGTACATGGTTCGGAAAAAAGTCCCGTATAAAGTCGTTTATATTTCCGAACCGCTTTGTATTACCGAGGCACCGTCGAGTTTAAAAGTGCTGGGGAGCCAGCGCAACCGTTGGACTCGTGGAACCATCGACACCATTTTTCTTCACAAGAATATATTTATGAATCCAAAATACGGATTTATGGGAATGATATCGCATCCGTATTGGGTGTTGTTCGAATGGCTGGCACCAATCATTGAAGTTTTAGGAATTCTTTATTTTATTGTGATTGCATTTCTCGGCGAAATTTACTGGCCATTCTTTTTCGTCATGCTGTTTTTTGTGTATTTCTTTGCCATCACCATGTCGACATATTCCATTCTGTTCGACCACTTGGCAAATCACAGGTATAAAAATAAACAAATGATTGTGAAACTAATTCTTACATCGTGGCTTGAGCCCTTTCTTTATCATCCTTTTACCGTTTATTGGGCCATTCGCGGAAACATCGATTATTTTATTCGGAAGAAAAAAGGCTGGGGCAAAATGACCCGGGAAGGATTTTCTAAAAAAGCTGAACCCAAGGGATAACCACATAAAATGAACAGGTACAAAAGAATTTAGAATGTTTATAAAAGTTAAGAATAGATCGTAAATTGAAAAGATTATGCGACATATTAAACAAATAAAAATATTTATTGCGGTGTTTTTTGTACTGCTATTGGCAATGCCTGCGTTAGCACAGGCACAAACATTCGAGGAAGCCAGACAATACGCATTTAACGGACAACGCGAAAAAGCCCGACAAATTTGTAAAACCATTTTGGCCGAAAGTTTTAATTCTGATGTGGCACTTCTGATGGGAAGAACGTATGCCTGGGATGGAATGTACGATTCGGCCCGAATTGTATTTAGCGAAGTGCTAATACAAAAACCCGACAATATGGAAGTTTTAGGTGCTTTTGCCGATGTTGAATATTGGTCGGATAATTACGAAAAAGCGGTTGAATACTGCGATATAGCACTGGGGAAGGAGCCAGATTCTGAAACTTTTATTTTGAAAAAGGCGCGGATTCTTCATAGCAACGAACAGTTTGAATCGTCGGTCGAAACACTCGAGAATTTTTATCAGAAAAATCCCGGGAATGCCGAAGTTATGAAAAGGCTAAAAGAGTATCGGCTCGATTTAATGAAGAATCAGATAAAACTGGCCTATACCATTGATTGGTTTAACGAAGGTTTTAATCGCGATCCCTGGCAAATTACATCTTTATCGTACGGCAGAAAAACAAAAATCGGATCGGTAATTTCGCGTGTTAATTACTCTAATCGTTTTGGCGATAACGGGTTTCAGGTTGAAATAGATGCTTACCCGAAACTGACCGAAAACAGTTATACGTATGTAAATTATGGTTTTTCGCAGTCGTATCTTTTTCCGAAAAATCGTCTTGGTCTGGAGTGGTATCAAAGTTTTCCACATGCATTAGAAGGCTCGCTCGGATTACGTTTGTTGTTTTTTAATTCAACTCCGGTCGATATTTATACCGCAACCTTTGGGAAATACCTGGGGAATTACTGGATGTCGCTGCGTGCATTTGTAACGCCTGACTCCGATGGAACTTCGGTTTCGGGATTGCTGCTCATACGTCGTTATTTCTCCGATCCGGAAGATTATCTGGGCTTGCGACTTGGTTATGGTGTGTCGCCTGACGATAATTTTTTCGAGAAAAATCTTTCTTTGAAAAAACGATCGTTCCGCATGGAATACAATCATATTTTTAATCATTTGTGGATTTTTAATACGGGTGGAGTTATCGGGCAGGAAATGATCGAGCCCGGGAAATACCTGGGGTATTATACTTTCGACATTAGTATTGCACGATTATTTTAAAAGAAAATGAACAGTTTTAAAGAAGTAATAAAGCTTTTGTATCGGTCGCTGAGAAGATTCCTTAGTTTGTGTTTGATTTTGGGAGGAATGATTTTAGTTGTTCGTGCATACGAACTCGTTTATATATCTAATATTGCCAATTATCCGGCCGGAAGCTTTTTGCATATTTTATACGGTCTTAAATTCGACGTCATATTACTTGGCCGGATTTCGGCTGTTTTGGTCATCCCTTTTCTGTTCATCGCTTATTTTAGTCAGAAGGCAGCAAAACGATTCTTTGTAACCATCAGTGTTTTGTTGATTTTGATTTATGTAATGTTGCTGCAATATTTCTCATCAGCACTTGTGCCATTGGGTTCCGATTTGTTTGGATATACCATTGATGAAATCACTTTTACGATTCAAACATCAGGAGAAACCAGAATTTTGCCCTTTGTTTTTGCCATCGGTTTTTTAATTTATATGCTGCGTATTTTTAAAAAGCATGTTTATTTTCACCTTAAACCGGTTGTGGTCGGAATTCTTACCTTTCTAATCTTTGCTTCGTTTCTACCAGTGAAAATTTTAAATCCCGATCCGTCGAAATTTGAAAATGAATTCAGTTTTTTTGTTGCCGAAAACAAACTCGCATTTTTTGGCGAAAGTGTGACCAAAAAATTTATCCTTAAGGAAACGATTGAAGACAAGCCTTTTACTTTTAAAACTGCGAGTGTTTCATCCGAAGGAAATCCGTTTGAATATCTCGATCCTGATTTCCCGTTTTTGCACAAAGAAACAACGCCCGATGTTTTGGGGCAGTATTTTAATCTGGGCGAAAATCCACCCAATATCGTTTTAATGATTGTTGAAAGTCTGGGACGTGCATACAGTGGCGAAAATGCGTATCTCGGAAGTTTTACGCCTTTTTTAGATTCGTTAATGAACGAGAGTCTTTATTGGGAAAACTGTTTAAGTACATCGGGACGTACTTTTCAGGTGCTTCCGGCAACCCTCGGATCCTTGCCTTTTGGCGACCACGGATTTAACGAATTGGCCGAAAAAATGCCCGATCATTTAAGTCTGATTAGTATTTTGAAAAAAGAAGCCGGGTACAAAAGTTCGTTTGTTTATGGCAGCGACGCCAGTTTTGATAACATGTCGGGATTTGTAAACCGACAGGGAATCGACCAGATTATTGATGAGAAAGAATTTAGCACAAACTACAAGAAAATTCCGGTAAATGAAAATGGATTTACCTGGGGATATGGAGATAAAGAATTATTCAATCGTTATCTGGAAAAATTAAAATTGGAGACAAACGATAGCAGTGCTAATCTCGATGTGATTTTAACGCTTGCCATGCACTCTCCGTTTATTGTTGCCGACCAAGATTATTATATTAAAAAGTTTGAAAACTGGCAGGAAAGTTTAGGTCTGAGCGAAAAACAAAAAGTATTCAACAATAGTTATCCGAAACAATTTTCGACAATCCTTTATTTCGATGATGCTTTGCGCAGTTTTATTACTGAATACAAAAAGTTGCCGGCGTTCGAGAATACCATTTTCATCATTACCGGAGATCATCGTATGCCCGAAATACCCATCAGTACACAAATCGACAGGTTTCATGTGCCGTTGGTAATTTATTCGCCAATGCTCGAAAAAGCTGAAAAGTTTTCGGCAGTTACCACCCATTTCGATATCACACCTTCGGTGCTTGCTCTACTTAGTGGAAAGGATTATATTTCTCGACCAAAGGCTGCTTCGTGGATTGGGCACGGACTGGATAATACTGTCGACTTTCGAAACCTGAATTCGTATCCGTTTATGCGAAATAAAAACGAATTAATGGATTTTATCGAAGGCAATAATTATTTAGCCAATACTACGATTTACAATTTGTACCCTAATTTATACATCGACCCGGTTAATTTGCCCGAGATTCGGCAAGAAATAAAAGACGAGCTAAATAATTTTATTCGAAAGAATAAGTACGTCTGCGATAACAATAAATTAATTCCCGATTCGCTTAAAACCTGGATGGCACGGTAAACCCCGGCTTTGAAAACACCCTGGAATGTTTTAAAAATGTATAGCAATAGTTAAAATTGTTGAACCCTCTCAGGGCTCAGTTTTGCCTTCGTATTTGCCACAGATTTCATCTTTGGTTATTCATATTTTGTCGCTTCGTAACATGATTGCTTACTGATTTTTCCGATAATTCTCTAAAAACTTCGGAAGCGCTTAACGACTTATAAAATATCCTGAAAGGATATAACAAAAATAACCGCGGGTAAAACCCGTGGAAAAGGTAACAGCGTAAAACCTGAGCCCTGAAAGGGTTCAACAATAATTACTTGCCTTCCTTTTAAAATACTAATTATTTAAAAGTTGAAATTGAAATTTCCAGAAGGAACTCTAAAACTCATGATCCAGGTAACTAGTCCGATAAGAATTACGCAAACTCCAATGCCAATCAAAAGCAGTCCGATGAAATCGTAAATTTTTCGGGTTCGATTGTTTTCTTCCGGAGAAATAAGATTTTCAGGAATTGGTTTTCTAAGAACAAAAGCAAGAAAAGCTTCCAAATGATTACGGATAAGTAATCCAAGTGCAATCCAGATTCCGCCTTTGCATGCAGCAATTGCAAAGGTTAAAAGCATCATAAATTTCATGAGTTTAATTTTAAGTTTTTGTTAGTAAGGTTGAATTTAGTTAACTTATTATTTTATATAGATAAATATAGTAAATTAAAATATAAAGGTTATAAAAAAGTTTAGCCTGACTTATTTTTGATGTAAAACTTACTCCGAAATCGTTTTGTAAAGACTGATTATTTTATCGCTGATTTCTGAGTCGCTGGCATATATAACTCCTTTGTGATTCATAAAAGTCGACTCACGTCGATTTAATTCCAGTGGTGTGGCAAAACAGTCGGACACAAAAGCACCGGTTTCGTTAAAGATGCAAGTTGTGGCTGCAAAATCTCACAGCGAACCACCGCCTGATCTTTGTTTTGGCAATTTGAAATAAACGCCTGGAACATTTTCCAACACCCAAATGGCATTTAAAACTGCGCCGGCCGTTTTCTGTATTTTTAGTTCGCCGATTCCAATCGATTGTGCGAATTTTGTAATTTCGCCAACGATAAAATCATAATTTTTATGAGCAGTAAAACTCCGGTCCATTTGTAAAACAAAAGTTGATTTAGTTACAACCGATAAATTGGGTTTCCAAAACACTCTGTTTTTAAAAGCTCCCTTCTGATAATAAGTGTGTTGCTTGTATAATCCATGTTTTGCCTACTTTATGGTCTTGCAAAATAACATGTTCTTATGTTCTATGGCATAAAAGGTAGAATCGGCAGGCGGTATTAAGGTTGGATTAATGCAGCAATAAAACTACTAAAGTGTTTCGGTTTTTTGGTGTTGAAAATTGGGATTGTCAGGATTTATATTTTGATTTTTTCCACTTTTCGCGCGCCAGTTTTTGCAGGTCGGCAACTTTATCTGATTCGTCAACAATTTCAAGTCCAAAAAGAGTTTCGATTACATCTTCCATGGTGATTAAACCTACTATCGTTCCAAACTCGTCGGCAACCATCGAGAGGTGTTGTTTCTCCAGAATTAGTTTGTCGAGTAAGGCAGCTACAGAAAAGCTATTTTCGACAAATAAAATGTCTCTTCTTATTTCAACGGCTTTTCTTGAATATCGATCAGCAGCTATGTTTTCCAGAATTCCATCTTTTAAAATAAAACCGGTTATATTTTCGGAGGTTTCGTTGTACACAGGTATTCGCGAAAACTGAAAGGGATTATTTTCTTTGTAAAGTTCGCCCAGCGTTTGATTTTCGTCGAGACTCTGTACTACGCTGCGTGGTGTCATAATATCTTTTACTTTCAGATTTTCAAGGCGGAGTAGATTCTGAATGATCGACCGTTCTTCTTTATCGATGGCACCACTTTGCAGTCCGGCGTCGGCCATGGCAACAACATCGGCACGACTAAATATACTTTTTTTACCTTCCTTTTTTACCAGATAAGTAATCCACTTGCTGATCCACACAAAGGGGGCAAGAAAGAATACTAAAATTTGTAATGAACGTACGGTAAAAGGTGTCAGCCGTTTCCAATAATTTGCCCCCAGCGTTTTAGGAATAATTTCTGAAAGAATAAGAATTGCCATGGTCATCAGTCCTGCAATAATCGATTCGTAAGTTGCTTCAAAAGCAATCAAGTCAATTTTGCTTGTCCCAAAAATTTTTCCGGCCTGCACGCCAACTCCTATCGCACCAACCGTATGTGCAATGGTGTTTAAAGTTAAAACGGCAGAAAGGGGCCGATCGATGTCTTCTTTGTACATGCTAAGTAGTTTACCCAAATGTGGTTTTTCTTTTTGCATGCGGATAACAAATGAAGGGGTTACGCTCAGAATTACGGCTTCCCAGATTGAACATAAAAAGGAAAAAACAATCGAAACAAAAAAGAAAAAAAGTAAGGTTGTCATAATTTTATATTCACCAATATAATACGAAAATAAAGAAATATGATGAATTGGATGGTAAGAAATTTTTTTTTGAACATGATATCGAACAACTAAGTACAAAAAAACCACCCCTCAAAAGAAGGATGGTTCTATATTTGTCAATATTATGTACTTTCTACTAAATACTAATTATTAGCTTCCAAAATCGTCGAACATTACATTTTCGTCAGGAACACCTAAATTGTATAGCATTTTCTGAACTGCGTCGTTCATCATTGGTGGTCCACACATGTAGAAATCAATTTCTTCCGGTTCTTCGTGCTGGCTCAGGTAGTTATCGTAAATTACCTGGTGAATGAATCCAACTGGTCCTTCCCAATTGTCTTGTGGTTCTGGTTCAGAAAGCGCAAGGTGGAATTTAAAGTTGGGGAAATTCTTTTCGATCTCGCGAAATTGTTCGTAGTAGAAAACTTCTTTCCACGAACGAGCTCCGTACCAAAAAGTAATATTTTTCTTTGATTCTTTTAAAGTATGGAACAAGTGGAATAAGTGCGAACGCATTGGCGCCATTCCTGCACCACCACCAACAAACATCATTTCGTTGTCGTTGTCTTTCAAAAAGAATTCTCCGTAAGGACCGGAAACAGTTACTTTATCGCCCGGTTTCAGGTTGAAAATGTACGACGAACAAATACCGGGATTAACTTTTTTGAATCCGTTACTTGCTCTGTCCCATGGTGGAGTTGCAATACGAATATTCAGCATTACAATGTTTCCTTCGGCAGGGTGATTGGCCATTGAATAAGCACGGAATGTTGGTTCCGGGTTTTTCATAACCAAATCGAACATGCCAAATTTTTCCCATTCTTCGCGGTATTCTTCTTCAATATCCATGTCTTTAAAAGCCACGTCAATTTTAGGAAC
>JBNKOT010000376.1:0-6841 GCA_050294855.1 Draconibacterium sp.
CAAATACGTTTTGGCGAGCGGATGAGTTTTTCAATAGAAGTGGATGAGGAATTAAAGACGAAACAAATTCCGAAGTTTATTTTGCAGCCTTTGGTCGAAAATGCAATCAAACATGGCATTTCAAATGTTGAAGGAAAAGGAGAAATATCACTCACCATAAAAAAAGCAATTCAGCAGATTGAAATAAAAGTTGCGGATAATGGACCCGATTTTCCGGAAGGTTTGGTTGCCGGTTACGGATTACAAAGTTTATACGATTTGCTAAAGATTTGTTACAAAGATGATGCGGAAGTGAATTGGCAAAATTCGCCTTCGAAAATGATTTCAGTAAAAATTCCCTTGAACAATAAAACAGTTTAGAATGAGCCAATTTCAATATAAAACAATAATTATTGACGACGAACCACCGGCGCTGGAAAGATTGAGGCAATTGTTAAGTCAGTTCCCAGCGGTTTTTGAAATTGTAGGAGAAGCCAAAAATGGAAAAGAAGGAATCAACTTAATTGAAAAACTTCAACCCGATTTAATTTTTTTGGACATCCAAATGCCGGGAATGACCGGTTTTGAAATGCTTTCGAAATTGAAGGAAATTCCGATGGTCGTTTTTTGTACCGCTTACGATCAATATTCCTTACAAGCATTTGAAACCAACAGCATCGATTATCTCTTAAAACCTGTAAAACTGGAGCGTTTGGAGCAGACAATTAAAAAGCTGGAATTATTTGGCCGGACAACACAACCGGAAAAGATTCTTGAATTGCTGGAGAAAATTGCCAATCAAAGCGAAAAGAAAGTAATGTCGTCGATCGCAGTAAAAAGTAAAGGAAGTATTGTTTTTATAAAATTAAGTGACGTGGTTTATTTTAAAGCGGAAGACAAATATGTGAGTTTGTTCTTGCAAAATGGGGAGGAAAAAATTACCGAACAAACCATTACACAGTTAAATTCCGAATTGCCCGAATCCTTTTTGCAGGTGCATCGTTCCACTATTATCAATACAAATTTTGTGGAACAGGTTCAGCCTTATTTTAACAGTCGGTATTCAATTTTGATGAATGATTATTATAAATCAAAAATAATATCGGGGCGAAGTTATCAGGCTGAAATAAAAAAGTGGATGGGGTTTTAAAGTTTGTTTGGTTTTAATGTCTGCTTTTTGCAAAGGTTGAACCCCTTCGGGGCTCTTTTTTATCCTTCACTTTCTCCAAGGGTTGCACCCATGGTTATTCACATTTAGTCACTTTGTGCCATTTCTATGTGCTGAGTTTTTATAGGAAAATTCGCTATACTGATTACATCTAAACAGGATATAGTTTAGAATGCCTGATGCGAAGGTTTCTTGAACTCTCATTAAAAGTGTTTTCTAAAATATCCTGAAAGGATAAAATGTGAATAACCCCGTACATCGCGCGGGGAAAACGTAGAAAAGTTTTTCATCCCCGAAGTGGGGTGAATAATACATATGGAGAAAAATTTTCCGAATTTTCCAACCTTTACTTTGCGTTCTGATAATCTTCCAACTCAACAACTCTCGCATAACTTTGTAAAGTTGAAAGAGTGGAGTAGTGGACATCTTTTGCTTTGATGATCTCTTCTCCAAATTTTAAATCGCGGGTGGCACAGGCATCGCCTGCAACGATACATTTATAACCCAGATCGTGGGCGGCCCGTGTTCCGGCTTCCAAACACATGTGGGTTTGCATGCCACAAAGAACCACATCCTTAATGTTATTTTCTTGCAAATAATCATTCAATCCGGAGTTTAAAAATGCATTGACTTCATTTTTTGAGAATATTTTTTCTCCTTCAATTGGTGCAACCAGTTGGTGTATTTCCCCACCGGGTTCAAAAATATGCCGGACATGAACAACTAATCCATCGTTTTCCCTAAAGTAATTTAACAGAATTTTTGCCTGTTCTGCCGCTTTTTCAGGTTCAACTAATTCTGCTTTTCCTCCCGGGAAATAAAAATCCTGAATATCGATAATTACTAAAGCTGTTGAATCCAATTTTTGAGCATTCGAAATAATCGATACTGCGAATAAAACAAAGTATAATACTGCCTTTTTCATGACCTGATTTTCTTGCCAATTTACAACATACAAATTAATAAATGGTTGTTTTAGGTTTGATTTGCAAAAAAAAAGGTGCTTCGAAATTCGAAACACCTTTTGTATGAATTATTTGTTGCTATTATGCCAACATTTCTTTTACCTGCTTGTAAACGTTCTCGCCGTTAAAACCAAGTTTGTCGTCTAAGACCGTATAAGGAGCAGAGAATCCGAAAGATTCCAATCCCCAAACTTTTCCGTTTTCGCCAACCAAACCTTCTAAAGTAACAGGCAAACCTGCTGTCATTCCAAAACGAGGAATGCCAACGGGCAACACACTATTTTGGTATTCTTTGCTTTGATTCCTGAAAACACCTTCAGAAGGAACAGAAACCACTCTGATTTTTAGTCCGTCTTTTTCGGCTAACAAACTAGCACCGTCAACCAAGGTTGCCACTTCAGAACCACTGGCTAATAATACTATATCGGGAGTGCCTTCGCAATCCTGGACAATGTATGCACCTTTTTTCGCTTGTAAAGTTGCTTCGTATCGATTTCCTTTCAACGGAAGATTGGTAATGTTCTGACGCGATAAAATCAATGCAGTTGGAGTTGATGTATTTTCCAAAGCCATTTGCCAGGCAACCGTTGTTTCTGTTGCATCAGCCGGACGAAGTACCAAAGTACTGTTTTCGCCTTTGTGATTTTTTAATTTCTCCATCAAACGAATCTGAGCTTCCTGCTCAACTGGCTGGTGGGTAGGACCGTCTTCTCCAACACGGAAAGCATCGTGAGTCCAAACATATTTTACCGGTAATTCCATTAATGCAGCTAAACGAACGGCAGGTTTCATGTAATCGGAGAAAACAAAGAATGTTCCGCACACCGGAATAATTCCACCGTGTAATGCCATTCCGTTCATCAAACAGGCCATTGTTAATTCGCTTACGCCCGATTGTAAAAATGAACCACTAAAATCGCCTTTTTTGAAAGCTGTGGTTTTTTTCAAAAATCCGTCGGTTTTATCGGAGTTTGAAAGGTCGGCAGAAGAAACAATCATGTTCTCTACTTTCCCTGCAAATGCAGCAAGAACAGTTGCCGAAGCACCACGGGTTGCCGAATTATCTTTTTGCTCAATACTTGAGAAATCGAATGCAGGAGCTTCTTTAGCGAAGAAACTTTTTAGTTTTTTTGCCAGTTCAGGATTGGCAGCTTCCCATTTTGCCTGCTCTGCTTTTTTAGCGGCAACAGCTTTTATCAATTCTGCTTCGCGTTTTGCATATAATGCTTTTACATCGTCGAAAATTACAAATGGATTTTCTGCATCACCACCTAAATTTTCGATCGATTTTGCATACGATGCACCGGCATTTGTTAGTGGCATACCATGGGTTTCGCATTTGCCTTCGTAACTCTCGCCCGATTCGGTAACCGCACCTAAGCCCATTATTGTTTTACCAATAATCAGGGTTGGTTTTTCGGTTTCGTTTTGTGCATTTTTTAACGCAGCTCTTATTTCTTTTGGATCGTTTCCGGTGATGGTAACCACGTTCCAGCCCCAGGCTTCGTATTTTTTTGCTGTATCTTCTTTTGTAACTTCTTCGGTAGTGGTAGAAAGCTGAATGTCGTTCGAGTCGTAGAACATAATCAGGTTGCTCAATCCAAGAAATCCTGCAATTCTTCCTGCTCCCTGCGAAATTTCTTCCTGCACACCACCGTCAGAAATAAAAGTGTAAGTTTTGTGTGCCATCCATTCGCCAAAACGTTCCACTAAAAAGCGTTCGGCAATTGCAGCTCCAACGGCCATGGCATGACCTTGTCCGAGTGGACCAGAAGTATTTTCAACGCCGCGGAGTACATCGACTTCGGGGTGACCCGGAGTTACGCTTCCCCACTGACGGAAATTGGCAACATCTTCCATGTTGTATTTTCCAGCCAACGAAAGTACGGCATATAACATTGGCGACATGTGCCCTGGATCGAGGAAAAAACGATCGCGGTTTGCCCATGCCATATCGGATGGATCGTAATTCAGAAATTCGGAATATAAAATGTTTACAAAATCGGCTCCGCCCATTGCACCACCTGGATGCCCAGACTTTGCTTTTTCTACCATAGACGCGGCCAGAATACGAATGTTATCTGCTGCTCTGGTTTCAATAGTTTTACTCATTATTATAATTTTTTATTCAGTTTTATTCTCGGAAGTACTTGAGTCTCAAAAATAATAAAAATTAATTCTTTGCGAAGTTTCCCGATTTTGAAATCGTGCTTTGTTAGTGATAATTTATAATTGCTTAAGGAAGTTTTTGGAATCAAGTTCAGAAATAAAAAAAGAGATGAACCGAAGTGCATCTCTTTTTAGTAGTATTTTTTTTAACTGACTTTTTTTCTTCTACAGAATTCGAACCATAAAAATTCCGTCGATAGCCATCAGTTTTTCTTTGACACTTTTGTTCACTTTTTCAGAATCAACATCAATAATGTTATAAGCAATATTATCGCGTTTTTTATTTAACATGTTTTCGATGTTCAAACTTTCCGATGCCAAAACTGTTGAAATCTGACTTACCATATTTGGAACGTTTTTATTGGCGATTAATATTCTACTTCCGCCATTTCTGTCCATTTCGGCTGCAGGGAAATTTACCGAGTTGATGATGTTTCCGTTTTCCAGGTATTCTTTCACTTGGTTAACAGCCATAATTGCACAGTTGGTTTCCGATTCTTTTGTTGAAGCACCCAGATGCGGAATTGAAATTACCTTGTCCATTTTCATACATTCTTCATCGGGGAAATCGGTAACGTAATTCGATACTTTCCCCGATTCGATGGCAACTTTCAGTGCATCATTATCAACCAATCCACCACGGGCAAAATTTAAAATTTTAACACCGTCTTTCATCATTTTAAACTTCTCGGTTCCAATGTATCCTTTTGTGTCGGGTGTTAAAGGAATATTTATCGTAACATAATCGGCCTGTGCTAAAAGTGGTTGAATTCCATCAACCCAGGTTACGTTTCTGCTTAATTTTAATGCATGTTCTACCGACATGTACGGATCGTAACCAACAACATTCATCCCGAGTGCGCTGGCTGCATTAGCAACTAAAACTCCAATTGCACCCAATCCGATTACCGCCAGTGTTTTGCCTTTAATTTCTTGTCCGGCAAAATTGTTTTTTCCTTTTTCTACCAATGCAGGAACTTCGTCGCCTTTGCCAATTAAAGTTCGTCCCCAATTTACTGCGCCAATCACATCGCGCGAGGTCAGTAACAAACCGGCAATCACCAATTCTTTAACACCGTTTGCATTTGCTCCGGGTGTATTAAAAACCACAATCCCTTTATCGGTGCACTTTTCGAGGGGAATATTATTGACTCCGGCTCCGGCGCGTGCAACAGCTTTTAACGACGATGGCAGTTCCATGTCGTGCATTTTAAAACTACGCAAAACAATGGCATCCGGACTAGGAAGTTCGCTTGCTATTTCGTATTTACTAAGAGGAAATAAACTGAGACCGTCGGGATCAATTTTATTTAAAGTTTGAATTTTAAACATTTGGTTTTTTTTATGGTTGAACTGTCTGTAACAATTAGTGACAAATATCATGATTTTTATTATAAAATTGTGATCAGAAAGGACATAAGTTTTCAATATGAAATTAACATTAACCGAAATCTGCAAATCAGGAAGTTTTAAGAACACTCTGTATTATTATTCATTAAAAAAGCTGAATTTATTTTCTGAAACACTGGATTGATGTAGCTTTGCAAATTCAAATCAAAAAGTTTTTCCGATTTATGGTTCAACCAATTGACATCGAAACATTTCTGCGACTTCATAAAAAACTTTCGGTAATCGACGTTCGTTCGCCCGGAGAGTTCGAAAAAGGACACATTCCGGGAGCGGTAAATATTCCTCTGTTTACCAACGAAGAACGCGCACATGTTGGTACGGTTTATAAAAAACAGTCGAAAGAAAAAGCCATCGAAGTTGGATACAAATATGTATTGCCAAAACTTGATGAGTTTATTGTTGAATCAGAAAAAGTGGCTGTCGATGGCGAGGTGATTGTTCATTGCTGGCGGGGTGGAATGCGGTCGAAAGCGTTTGCTCAGCATTTATCAGAAAATGGTTTTACAAAAGTGTATGTAATTGAAGGAGGCTACAAAACTTTCAGAAAATTTGCATTGGAATCGTTTACCACCGATGCTAAAATTTGTGTAATCGGCGGATATACCGGAAGCGGGAAAACACACATTCTCAACTGTTTGTTAAAAAACGGAGGTCAAATTATAGATTTGGAAGGAATTGCAAATCACAAAGGTTCAGCCTTTGGCCGAATTGGAAAAGGAAAACAACCGACTATTGAACAGTTTGAAAATAATTTGTTCTGGACATGGAAGGAGTTAGATTATTCAAAAATCATTTGGGTCGAAGACGAAAGTCATCGAATTGGCGATGTAAATATTCCGATGACGTTTTTCGAAAATATGAGAAGTAGACCGGTGGTGTTTATCGATATTCCAAAATCAGAAAGAATAAAACATTTGGTGGTGGAATATGCCGATTGTCCAAAAGCTGAATTGATCGATTCAATCGAACGAATTGCAAAACGACTTGGCGGAAAAAATAAACAGGTTGCAATTGAAAGTATCGAAGAAAATAATTTCGATGAAACAGCAAATATTGCACTAACTTATTACGATAAATATTATTTACGCGGATTAAAAAACAGGCCACTTCAAAACAATATTTACACCTTAAAATTAGACGAAGTAAATCC